>JBEVND010000082.1:0-3772 GCA_040508285.1 Rariglobus sp.
GATTTCATTTGGTGGTCTCCTGAGTGACAGTGGCTTTAACGGAGGCGCCGAAGTTTAACTCTCCCCACGCCGCCGGCGTGAGCATGATTTCGCCGGGCACGTCGTTGACGAGGCCGGTGGACTGGTTCGACCAATAGTTGCGATAGATGTTGGTCGTGCCCGCGGCGTCGCCGTAGATCACGCCAATGTCGCCGCGCAAGGTTTTGCCCGCGGCAACGTCGAGGCCGAGTTCGGCCAACGGCACCGCGACTTCGACACGATATTGGTTCGCTTGGCGCTCGACGCCGACGCGCGCCGCATCAAGACGGCGGACGACATCCACGCGTTCGCTGCGCCACGGGCTTTGGAACACGACGCCGTCGCCCTCCTTCGCTCCGGGCACGCGATGGCGGTATAGCACCACGACGTTTTCCTTGCCCATCGGCGCGATGAACAATCGCAGGTCACCCATCACCGGACCGCTCCGCGCGGGGTTGGCCGCCGGATCGGTGCCGAGTTGCAGGTCGATACCATCGCCCGTTTTGAAGAGCGCCTGCCAGTCGCCGCCATTGTTCACCCACGGCGAATCGTCGCGCACCGTGTAGTCCAGATAAAGCGTCTCGCCATCGAGACCCAAACGCGCGGTCACTGCGAAACGTCCTTCGCGATCCCAGCGAGCAGTGGGTTCGCCGGACCAATCGTTATCGCGACCATCCACGACCGGCGGTTTTTCCCGCCACGCAACCACGCCGGAACGCGTGGTCGTCGCGGCCGCAGTGCGACGCAGCACCGCGCGCTCGGCCGCGGCGGCTTGGTCTGCATTCACGGTAAGTTTACCCTCGCTGCGCCGGGTATCGCGCAAACCGTCGATGCGGTAAATGCGGTAGATGATGCCTCCACCTTGGAAGTAATAGTTACCATCTTTTGCAGAGTGGCCGAAAGTGCCGCCGAAACACTCTCCACCAAGAATACCCACGCCACCGGCCTGCGGATTTGTCATCAGGCGCACGTCGGGGAACATCTCGTCGAGGTAAAGGCCATCCGTGGTCATCACAAAACCGCGCCCGTGATTGCCGTTCATGAACATCACATCGGCCTTGTAGTCGAGCGGCGCGACGCCGCTGAAAAAGAGCACGCCTTGCATTTCACCCGGACTGGGCAGCGGGGCGTTGTGCGAGCCGTGCACGCCACTCCATTTGTTGGCGTAGGTCCAGAGCGTGCGGCCGTCGGGCGCGAAGGCGCGCATGTCGGGACTCGAGTTGAGAATCGTGTTTCCGAAGCGATCCACCGCGCTCTCGACTTGATTGGAGCCAGGAAGATCGATGGGCAAACCGGCGCGCGCGGCGTCGTTGAGCGCTGGATACTTCGGCGCGCCACCCGGCCACCAACCCTCGGGTTTGAGCGTCACGAGCACTTTGCGTTTATCGACCGTGGCGGGCACGCGCATCGTCAGATCGTGGAAATCGTGGCTCCAGCCGGAGCCGCCGAGATTCTCCGCAGCCGTCGAAAACTCAATCTCCGCAGCCTGCATCGCGCCGTCTCCGTCGCGATCAACCCACAACATGCCGTAGCCGTGGCTCGGTTGCACGCGTTGGATGCCGCCGCGCAAACCGACGACCACTTTCACCTCGGGATAATCGCGGGTGAATGCTTCGAGAAACGCCGCCGGCGGTTTCCAGTTGTTGGCGTAAGCGAATTGATGCGCCGACGAAAGCAGCGCGAGCGGCTTGAACGTGCCGTCGGCGCGCAGCTCTTGAATGTAAGTAGCCTTGCCCGATGTGATGATAAAAGTGCGTCCATCCTGCCGCCAAAACGTGTGGCGACGGCCGTCTTCGCCGCCCGTGATGTTGCGTGGAGTCGCGGTGTGTTTGGAGAAATCCAAGTCAAACAGCGTGCCCTGCCCGATCCAGCGCGTGTGATCTTCCGGATCAAAGCCGGCACCTTGCGCCCCATAATTGGTGGGGCCGAAATATTCCTTCGCCATGCGACCCGTGCCCGCATCGTAGGCGGCAAAGCGTTTGGGCTGCCAGCGACCTTGTTCCGTGACCCACACCAGTCCGTCGCACACCGTCAGCCCCGCCGGGTTTTGCAGGCGTTGCGGATCATAGGGTCCCGGCTGGATTCCGCCGGGCGTGCCAATCACCGCTACTGGACGTGCATCTCGATCAAGCACGCGCACCACTTGGTCTGCCGCATCGCTCACATAAATGCGGCCATTCGCATCCGTCGCGAGACCGGCGGGTTTTCCCTCGAGCGTAGCGAGCGCGGTGGTCGCACCGCTCGCCGGATCAACGCTCACAAGCCGGTTTGTATCGACGATCGCCAGCAGCGTATCACCACGCGCGGCGACTGCCGTCACTTGAGCCAGAGGAAAAGAGCGCGTCGTCGTCCCCTTGACCGGATCGATTTCCAGCACGCGGTCGCCGAAGCTCTCGGCGAGGTAAAGTTTGTCTTTGAGCAAAACCAAGCCGCGCAACGACAGCCGATCTTCGCGCGCGCCGGGCGAACCGGGGCCAACCTCATACGTGAGCAGTTCGGGCGTGCGGTTCTTCGGTGAATAATCGGCCACCCGGCCGCTCTCGGTGTCGAAGCGCACCAGATTGATCTTCATCTCAGCCTTCCAGTCGGGCTTGGTGCGCTCGATTTTTGAACCCCAGCTGCTCCCGTCATAAGCGGCATAGACATAGCGTGCATCGGCGGCCACCGCGATCCGACCCAGGCCGATGCCATGCGGAGCGTTGAAGCCGCTGACAAAGGTGCCGTCCTTTTCGAGCACCACGACTTGGTGTCCGCCCTCGCTCACCGGTGTGCCCAACACAACACGGTTTCCATTGGTCGCCGCCGCGTGAAAAGTGCCGTGGTTCGAACCCGGGGCGTTAACGAAGTCAAACTGGTGCACAGGCGAAAGGCCCGGATGCGAGATCGCCCGCCAACGGTAATCACCGGGAGGAGCAATCGTGCCGCTCTCGTCCAAACCATCCCACACCAGACGATGACGGCCCTGATCGAGCGAACGGCCCGAGACCAAATTACGTATCCGCTTCCCGGATGCGTCTTCGATTACCACCGTCGCCTTGCCATCGAGCGGCTGATTAAAATCGATGCGAATTTCCCGCGCACGATCCGCGGACGTCCGCTCAAATTCCACGAGATCCAACGGCTGCCAGTCGGCTATATTGGCCGATAAACCGCCATGCGTCGCACCGCGGGTCGTGTGCAAAAACCGCTCGCGTTGACGCGCCTGCCCACCGGAACCATCCGCCCACTCGACGGCGAACGCTACGCGCAATCCAGTCAGCGCTTCTGCCGAGGCAGTGAGATCCACCACCGGAATCCTGAACCGGAAACGCGCCCGTCCCTCGCCGCGTTCGACTTCCGCTCGCGAAGCATCGAGACGCACGTCCCGCTCGCCCACGGCCAGTCCGGCTTGCACGGCAACGTCATCACCCTTCGCATTAAACGACGCTGCTTCCACGACCAACAGCAGCGCATCGCGGTCGCGTTTCACCGCGTAGGAAACCTCCGGTGACGCAGCGTTGGAGACACTCACCAAATCATCGGGCCAAGACGGCGCAGTTTCAGATGCGACGACGTTGGATGGGACTCTCTTTTCTGCGGAACAACCGGTGATGGCCAGACAGGCGAGCGAGATGCCGAGACAGGTGACTATGCGAGAATTCATGGGGTATTGGCAGAACGAGTGACTCTAAAACCGGGCCACGGCGACGTTCATTCGCCGGGCCTGTCAGATGCGAAAGCAGGAAACTTAACGAGCGGCTTCAACCGCTTCCTT
>JBEVND010000084.1:0-3856 GCA_040508285.1 Rariglobus sp.
CAACCAAAGCATTAAAAAGAATATACTGACTTTTACCACTGACAATAGTGGCCGCAGTTACCGCATCAAACTGAGAGCCAGCTTGTGGATAATCGCCATACTGCAATTTATAAGCTTCCAAAGCTTGCGCCAACGACGCCAACTCAGCTTTGGCCTGCCCAATCGCAGCACGCTCGTTGACGCCCTTCACCACCCCAAAAGTAATGGCTGCCAAAATCGCGATGATGGCAATGACCGTCAGCAACTCAATCAAAGTGAATGCGCGGTTGCCGGCCTGACGGTTCAGGCGGGCCTCACACACGGGGGAACGTGCAAGGGTATGCATAAGGGGGATACACTCAACCAATCCAACATCCCCGCTTCTTCAACGCAAAAAACCGTCCGACACGAAAAGAATCACCCACAAGGCTCCTGCAAATTAGAGGCCTAAAACAGAACCAACTCAGGAGACATTCTCCGCCGCCACTTTCACCAATGCGTCATGCAACTTGGCGGCCTCGACGACTACATTGACCAATTCGACCACCGAGACCGGCTTAAGCAAATAGCGAAACAACGCAGCCTCATTCACGCTGCGCAGCAGCATCTCAGGCTTCATGTAGCCAGTCACCAGAATCCGCTGCATGTGAGGATATTCCTCCCTTGCCCTCACGAGAAAACTCATGCCGTTGCCACCGGGCATGAGATGGTCGGCGACCACGGCCTTGAAGGTTTTTTTTCGCAGAATGAATTCGGCTTCACGAGCGGATGTTGCCGTAGTGACATCAAACCGGGTGCTCAACGCTTCAGCGAAAACCTCCAGGAGGGGGCGCTCATCGTCCACAACTAGGACAGCCTCAAGAGGTGTTTCGGACGCGGGCTGAGTGGTTTCGTCTCTGCTCATGATGGGGAGTGGAGCCACATTGAGATCGGCTTGATCCATGGCAAACTCAAAGCCGTTAACCTCAAAGAGGTTGTTGTTTTTAGTTTTGCGCGAGCGCCATCGGGCGGCTTCGCTCGGCTACATGGACACCGAAGCGCTGCTCATCGCCTTACGAGACGGCACTCTCCCCCGCGACACCGTTCAAAATCTTTCCGTGGGTGCGCTCGCCGCGCGCAACGCTTCGGGCAACACTGTCCTGCACGCTGCGGCCAAATACGGGCGCCTTCGGGATCTGCCTGCGGCCTCCCTCAACGCATCGCTGCTCACGCTAAAAAACGATTCCGGCTACACCCCGCTTCACCATCTGGCTCACGGCGGTCATTTTTACCAATTACCGGCAGGGCTCCTCGACCGCAGTTGCTACCTCATCCGCAGCAATTCCGGTTACACCCCACTCCACATGGCCGCTGCGGCCGGACATCTGGATCAACTTCCTCCCGAGGTGGGCACGCTTGATCGCGAACTGCTTTTGCTACGCACCGATCTGGGCAACACGCTGATCCATGAAGCCGCTGAAAACGGAACTCTCTGCCGCTTGCCCGCGTCCCTGCTGACCGACTCGATTCTGGCGCAACGTAATCTCAGCGGCGAAACCATCCTGCATGTCGCCGCGCTCAACGGTCATCTCAACCAGATTCCCCCCTCGTCGCTCACGCAACCGGCCCTGCTGCTCACCACCAAAGCGGGTGACACCGTTATTCATGCCGCGGCCATCTCCGGGCATCTCGACCAACTCCCCGCTTCGGTTTTGGTCTACGATAATCTGATCAGGAAAAGTAAGTCAGGCTACACCGTGATTCATGCCGCGGCAGAAACCGGGCAGCTCAATCGAATCCCAACGGCCAACCTCACGAAAGACCTGCTGCTGACGACCAACGATCATGGCGACACGCCGCTTCACGCTGCAGCCCACGAAGGCCACCTTGATCAAATCCCGTCCGAACTTCTCACCGAAGCGGTCCTCTCGACTCGCAACTATGACGGCAGCACCCCGCTCGAAGCCGCCGTCCGCCGAGGCTACGTCGACCAATTACCAACCGAATTGCGCCCCAAGGCACCGGGACGAATCAAACGCGCGATGATCAAGCTGGGTCTTTCACGCTCCCCGTTTTGATCAACCAGGTTGGCTCCTAAAAGTGAACTGATCCACGCACGCGCCCACTCCAGGGCAGCGTATCTGACCGCATCTGCACGGCCCGTCGGGAGGCATCGCAGGCTGACCGGAACGTCAAAGGGCTCTGGCTAATCAGCAACGAGTCTTACTCAACGCTCTCCTTTTTCGGAGGCGCACAGACGGTGAACGGCCACCCATCAACACGGCGCGCGCTCCCAAAGCCAACGCATGCGCCGTCTTTCGGCTTCCCTCGCGCCCGCCGTTCGTTTCACTCGTCCCTTCCTTTCCCAACATGAGTAACACCACGATCAGTGCCATCACAGCTCGCGAAATCATCGATTCCCGCGGCAATCCGACCGTTGAAGTCGACGTCCGTCTCTCCGACGGCACCGTCGGCCGCGCCGCCGTTCCCTCCGGTGCCTCCACCGGCGAACACGAAGCCCACGAGCTTCGTGACAGCGATGTGACCGCCAAGTCCCTCCCGAAGGGCGTCAACGGCAAGACCCGCTTCCTCGGCAAGGGCGTCCTCGCCGCCGTTGGCAACGTGAAGAACGTCATCGCCCCTGAGCTCATCGGCTTCGACGCCCTTGACCAAGTCGGCATCGACAAGGCCATGATCAAGCTCGATGGCACCAAGAACAAGTCGAAGCTCGGCGCCAACGCCATCCTCGGCGTTTCCCTCGCCACCGCCCACGCTGCATCCAACGCCGTCGGTCAGCCCCTCTACAAATACATCGGCGGCCCGAACGCCAAGGTTCTCCCCGTTCCCATGATGAACATCATGAACGGCGGCGCTCATTCCGACGCTCCGATCGATTTCCAGGAGTTCATGATCCGTCCGATCAACTTCGACACCTTCTCCGAAGCCCTCCGCGCCGGCGCCGAGGTGTTCCACAACCTCAAGAAGGTTCTCAAGGCCAAGGGCCTCGCCACCGCCGTCGGTGACGAAGGTGGCTTCGCCCCCAAGCTCGCCTCCACCACCGACGCCCTCGACGCCATCGCCGAGGCCGTGAAGGGTGCCGGCTACAAGCTCGGCAAGGACATCACCCTCGCCCTCGATGTCGCCGCCTCCGAATTCTACGACAAGAAGACCGGCAAATACGTCTTCAAGAAGTCCGACGGCCGCCAGTTCACCGGCGACGAATTCGTCTCCTACTACAAGGAGCTCTGCGCCAAATACCCGATCGACTCCATCGAAGACGGCTGCGCTGAAAACGACTGGGCCACCTGGAAGAAGCTCACCGTCGCCCTCGGCGACAAGGTCCAGCTCGTCGGCGACGATCTCTTCGTCACCAACGTCGAGTTCCTCAAGAAGGGTATCGCCACCGGCACCGCCAACTCGATCCTCGTCAAGGTCAACCAGATTGGCTCCCTCACCGAGACCCTCGACGCAGTCGAGCTCGCGCACAAGAGCCGCTACACCGCCGTCCTCTCCCACCGCTCCGGCGAGACCGAGGATGTCACGATCGCCGACATCGCTGTCGCCACCAACTGCGGCCAGATCAAGACCGGTTCCGCCTCCCGCACCGACCGCGTTGCCAAATACAACCAGCTCCTCCGCATCGAGGAAGAGCTCGGTTCGACCGGCATCTACGCCGGCCGCCTGTAATCGTTTAACGAATACAAAATCCCTCGCGAAGGCGGGCCCCCACGGGCCCGCCTTTTTCGTGTGGGCCAATAACGCCCGACGGCTCACGAATAACCGCGGCGCCTACCTATTCCTCCGAATGCGAAAAAATCTCGGTCAGCTCGGCGATGATTTGTTCGCGGGGGCTGTCCTTGCGAATGAATCCATCGGCTCCGCTTTCTGCCGCTTCCTT
>JBEVND010000085.1:0-3129 GCA_040508285.1 Rariglobus sp.
TGGCGTTCCTTATTCGCAAAAAATCGCCTCCGAATTCGCGCAGGAAACGCATCTGATTCTGCTCAGCGGACACTACGAAGGCATCGATCAACGCATCCGCGAAAAGGTCATCGACCAAGAGATTAGCATTGGAGATTACGTGCTCACAAACGGCACACTCCCGGCTGCGGTGGTGATCGATGCACTTGCGCGTTTTATCCCCGGCGTTCTTGGGGAAGAAAAGTCATTGACGCACGAATCCTTCACCGGCAAGTTGCTCGACTTTCCTCAATACACGCGTCCCGCCGAATTCCGCGGCATGTCCGTGCCGGAAGTCCTCCTTTCCGGCGACCATGCCAAGATCGAAGAGTGGCGAAACGCACAACGTATCGAGAAAACACGCCAAGTCCGACCCGATTTACTCAAATAACCAACACTCAACCGTCATGAGCAACCCGATCATCCAAGAAATCACCGCCAGCCAGGTCAAAAAAGACCTCCCTCCTTTCAAGGTGGGTGATGGCGTCAAAGTGCACACCAAAGTGCGCGAAGGCGACAAAGAGCGCGTCCAGATTTTCGCTGGTATCGTGATCGCCCTCAAGGGCAGCGGCATCCACGAGACGTTCACCGTCCGTCGCATCAGCTACGGCGAAGGTGTCGAGCGCGTGTTCCCCACCAGCTCCCCGAACATCGAGAAGATCGAGATCGAGCAGACCTCCGAGCCGATGCGCGCCCGCCTCTACTATCTCCGCGACCGTCTCGGCAAAGCTGCCGTCGCCGTCAAGGTCGAGAAGCGCGAAAAGGTCGGCGCTTCCAAGTAAGCGGCCTTCAGCTACTGTTTTCATCAAGCGAGTCTTTCGAGACTCGCTTTTTTTATGCCTGAATCGGTCCTTTATTTAACCGTGGGGTCATCCTTTCGGTTCGTTGGTTAACAGAGTCACCCTCTCTTAACCGGCATCGTTCTTAGTTTGCGCTTCCACCGACTGCACTTGGCCCTTTAAAAAACTCCTTTCGTTTCCATTTCCGGCGTCCCGCCGCTCTGACCTTTTCTTACACATGCCACTCCAGACCGACATCCTGTCCCTCGCAGCCAATCAAGCCCGCGGCCTCGCCATCGACGCCGTCCACAAGTGCAACTCCGGCCACCTCGGCCTTCCGCTCGGTTGCGCCGAGATCGGCGCCGTGCTTTTTGGTAATGTTCTCTCCTTTAATCCCGACGCGCCACGTTGGCTGAATCGCGATCGTTTCGTCCTCTCTGCCGGCCACGGCTCGATGTTCATCTATAGCTGGCTCCATCTGAGCGGCTACGATCTCTCGCTCGAGGAACTGAAGAACTTCCGCGTTCTTCACAGCAAGACCCCCGGCCATCCGGAATTCCACGAAACCCCCGGCGTCGAGTGCACCACCGGTCCTCTCGGCCAAGGTATCGCCAACGCCACCGGTCTCGCGCTCTCGCAAGCCGCCGCTGCCGCGCGTTTCAACACCGCCGAGCACACCATTTTTGACAGCCATGTGATCGCCCTTGCCGGCGACGGCTGTATGCAGGAAGGCGTCGCCCTCGAGGCCGTTTCCTTCGCCGCTCACCAGAAGCTCGATAACCTGATCCTCATCTACGACTCCAACGACGTCACGCTCGACGCGATGGCCAACAAGTCGCAGGGCGGCGATGACGCCAAGCGCTTCAAGGCCCTCGGTTGGGATGTTCAGACCATCGACGGCCACGATCTCGCCGCCGTGCAGAAGGCCGTTATCAAAGCCAAGAAGGCCACGGGCAAACCGCAGCTCATCATTGCCAAGACCACGATCGCCAAGGGCATTCCTGAAGTCGCCGGCACCGCCAAGGGCCACGGTGAAGGTGGCGCCAAGTTCTCCGACGCCGCACGCGCCGGTCTCGGTCTCCCTGCCGATCAGCACTTCTTTGTCAGCGACGATGTGCGCGCTTACTTTGCCGAAAACAAAAAGCGTCTCGTTCGCGGCTACAAGAAGTGGAACAAGACCTTCGAAGCTTGGAAAGCTGCCAACCCCGAGAAGGCCGCCCTCCTCGAGAGCCACAGCAAAGCTCCCAGCGCCGCCCACCTCCTCGAGAAGACCCCGCTCTTCCCGGCCGATGCCAAGCTCGCCACCCGCGCCGCCGGTCAGCAGATCCTGCAGGCCGTCGCCGCCGAACTCCCGTTGCTCATCGGTGGTAGCGCCGACCTTTACGGCTCCACGTTGAACTACATCGCGTCCGACAAGGATTTCGATGAAACCAACCGCGCGGGCCGCAACATCCGCTTCGGTATCCGCGAACACGCTATGGCGTCCATCGCCAACGGTATCGCCTATGACGGCATCTTCCGTCCGTCGGTGGCCACGTTCCTCGTGTTCGCCGACTACTCACGCCCTGCGATGCGCCTCGCCGCCCTCGCCAAGCTGCCCGTGATCTACATCTACACTCACGACTCTGTCGGCGTGGGTGAAGACGGCCCGACGCACCAGCCCGTTGAAACCGTTTCCGGTCTGCGCGTCATCCCCGGCTTCGACGTCATTCGCCCTGGCGATCCTGAAGAGGCTGCCGGTGCCTACGCCGCCGCCCTCGAGCGCACGGATGGCCCGACGCTCCTCTCGCTCACGCGTCAGGCGCTCCCGTTGCTCAACGAAATCCCTGCGCATGTCCGTCGCGCCGGTGTATTGAAAGGCGGATACGTGGCTGTGCAGGAAACCGCACCGCTTACGACCATCCTCTTGGCCACGGGCAGCGAACTCCAATACGCCGTCAACGCCGCCAAGATCCTTGGCGAAGGCACGCGCGTCGTCTCCGTTCCCTGCTTCGAGCGCTTCAACCGCCAGCCCGCCGCCTACCGTGAAGCCATCCTCCCGTCGTCGTGCCGCAAGCGCGTCGCGATCGAGGCCGGCGTCACCGGTCTCTGGTATCAATACGTCGGTCTCGACGGCAAGGTCATCGGCATTGACCGCTTCGGTATGAGCGCCCCGGGCGCCACGGTCTTCAAGGAGCTCGGTATCACCACCGAGGCTGTCGTCACCGCCGTGCAGAGCCTCAGCTAAGCCTGTAAGTTCATCAATCGCTCGAAAGCTAAACGCCTTCGGTGCTCAACTCATGGCCGGCTACCTTTAAAAGGGGCCGGCCTTTTTGTTGCGACCCATCAACCG
>JBEVND010000101.1:0-6234 GCA_040508285.1 Rariglobus sp.
TTATGTCGTGCACGGCTGGCTCCACCTCGCCAGCTACGACGACCTCGAGCCCGCCAAAAAACGCAAGATGCGCGCCGCCGAGGCCCGCGCGATGAAGCTCCTTCACGCCGCCTCCGCCGTGCCTGCGTTCACCCTTTCCGCTCCGACAGGCTCTCGTTCTCCCTCGCGTTCGAGCAGCCTCAAAAAACCGGGAGTGAGTAAGCGTAAAATCAAGAGCAAGCGAACGACCTGAACCCAAGTGCCCGGTCCTTCGCTCACCACGGACGCGCTTGTCCTGCTTCGCCAACCGCCGTCCGACACGTTTCAAAGCTTCAGCGTCTTCACCGCCGCTCACGGGCTGCTCCGCGTCATCCAGCGCATCCCCAAAAAAACGTCCGCCGGCCACGTCGCCCTCGATCTTTTTGACGAGGTTTCCCTGCTACTCGAAGGCGCACCCTCGGGCGACGCGTGGTTCGTAAAAGAGGTGCGACTGGTGGAGCGCCACGCCGGCATCGGTCGCCGCTACGAAACGTTGCTCCACGCATCCGCCCTCACCTCCTTTGCCTCGCGCAATCCCGGCTCCGAGGAAAGCCACGCCGCGATCTACGAACTGCTCCGTTCGGCTTTCGCCGCTTTTGCGACGTCCGATCGCCCCGACATCGTGTATTTAAAAAGCCTCTATCGTTTCGCGCGCGATGAAGGTCATCCGCTCAAGCAACACTGGTTTCCCGCGCTCACGCCGGCCGATCGCACGCTCGCCATTGCCTTGATTAACCAGCCGCTTGCCGGGCAAACCGCCGCGCCTGCCGATGTCACGCGGCTGACCACGCGGCTCAAGGACTATCTCGGTTCTCACGCCGATCTCCATCTCGACTGATCTGCCACGGCCATGGAGTTCGATCTCGATCAACGCACCGTCTCGCTGAGCATCGGCGAATTTTCGTCTTTTAGCATTGGTCCGCGCGAAGCAGGCGACGGCTCGGGCAACCAAGGCATCTGGCGCGCCCAGCTCGGCACGCGTTGGCACCAGGAACTGCGTTCGCGCACCACAAGCTCCACGCCCGGCTCCTCATTCGAGGTTCCCGTATCGGGACGCGTTTTTCACGCCGGCTGGACGCTCAGCCTCACCGGTCGCATCGACCAGTTTTTGCCGGCCACCGCCAACGGCCCCGCCACGTTGCGCGAAATCAAAACCGTGCTCAGCACGTTGCCCGCGTCTGAAGAGGATTTGCGCGCGGAACATCCGTCTTATTTTGCGCAGCTCGCGACTTATCTCGCGCTTCGTCACATCGCCGATCCAGCGGAGCGAATCCGCGGGGAACTCGTATTCGTCGAGGCAGGCAGCGGGCTCATCCAAACCGTCGTCTTCACCTCGACCGACGAAGGCCCGTTCCGCGTCCAACTGGAACGCGTGGCGGAGTTCCTCAACCTGCGCCTGCGTGCCCGCGAACGGCTTCGCTCGCTCACCTTCCGCCCGGCCTTCACCGAGTTGCGCGAAGGCCAGCAATCCACCCAGACCGATCTCGCCGCCGCCCTCGCCCGGCGCCCGCAAGTGCTCTTCGTTGCGCCCACCGGTTTCGGCAAAACCGGCGCGTTGCTCGAATGCGCGCTCACGCACATGAAGGCCGGAAAATACTCCCGCATGCTCTATCTGACGAGCAAGGCGACTGGCCAGCTGCAGGTCATGCGCACGTTGCAGGCGATGACTCGCGAAACCGAAGGCGGCACCGCCATCGCCGCCTGGCATGTGCGGCCCAAACACGAGCACTGTCTCTCGCCCACCTGCTTCTGTCAGCGCCGCGAATTCAATCATCCCGAAAGCGTCGCGAACCGTTGGTCACGTTCCGGCCTTTCGCGTTTTTACCTGCTGGAAAATCACGCGCGCGACATCGAGACGCTCCGTCTTGCCGGGCGAGACGCTCAGATCTGTCCCTATGAGATCACGCGCACCGCGCTCGCGTTTCAAGATGTATGGATTGGTGACTACAACTACGTCTTCGCGCCTGCCAATCGCAGTCTCTTCTACAACCAGCCGGGATTTAACCCTGCCGAAACGCTGCTCGTGATCGACGAGGCGCACAACCTGCCGGCGCGCGCCGCCGATGCGCGCTCGCACACCATCAACGCCGAGAACGCCCGCCAGATTCTCGCCGAGCTGGATCACTTGCGCGCGCCGTCCGCACTCTCGCGCGCGTGGGAATCATGGGCGTTGCTCCTCTCGTCGATCGATCCGTGCGAGGCGCTGGATCTCACGCTCGAGGACGATCTCGTGGACGCCCTGCGCGTTCTCGCCGACACGCTCGCCAACGCCCCGCTCGATTACTCCGAGATCGAGTTGCCGGTGCTCGAAGCGCTGTGGCAAATCCCCGTGCTCGCCGACTGGTTTACGCAATCGTTTCCACGCCTCGTGTGGAGTCCGCGTGCCGGCGAACTGCGGCTCACCTGTCTCGACGCGGCCAAACCCACGGGCGAAATCCTCCGCGAATATGGCGGCGTCATCTTCGCCACCGCTACGCCCGGCCCCGCCGCCGTGTTTGCCGAGGCCTGCGGCTTGACCGTTGCGACGTCGCAACTCACCACGCCCGATGCACCGCTCGCCGCCGTGACCGCGCACACCCCTTGGCGCGACGACGCCTACGACATCGCCTACGACGTGCGCGTCGATACGACCTTTCAGCAACGCGCCCGCTATTACGCCGCGACGGCCAACACCATTGCCACGCTTCACGCCGCGGCCAACGGACCGGTCGCGGTGTTTTTTCCCAGTTACGCCTACGCCGAGGCGATCGAGCGCGCCCTCCAGTCCGCGCATCCCGGCATGCGCGCCTCGCTGCAACCACGGCTCAGCGACCTTGCCGCTCAATCCGCCTGGGTGGCCGAGTCGCTCGCGTTTTCGGACGCGCTCTTCCTTGTGCTCGGCAGCAGTTTCGCCGAGGGCATCGACACACTCGGCGGCCACATCACTCACGCGATGGTCGTCGGCCCCGCCCTGCCCGAGGTAAACGCCGTGCAGAAAGCCCGCGTCGACGCGCTTGCCGGCCACACGCGCGAGCAGTCGTTCCAGCGCGTTTACCAAATTCCCGGTATCCAAAAAGTGAATCAGGCGCTCGGCCGTCTCGTGCGAGCGCCCGGCCAGCATGCGAAAGTCATTCTCCAGTGCCGCCGCTTCATCGAGCCGGCGTATGCGTCGCTCCTGGATCGCGACTACCAGTTTGGCGCCACGATTGTCACCGAAGCTCAATTAAAGACCTGGCTGGCCGAGCCGCATCCTTCGACGTGAACAAACCCGCACGCGGGTGCCGTCATTTCCTTGGCGAGCCGCTCTAGACCACACAGCGCGCGCGTTTCAGCCCGTAGCCCGATCAGCCGTAACGGCGTTTCATTTCCTTGTAGGGGAAATGACGGCCCGGGCACACCGTGTGGTTTTTATCGACCCAGCGATGCACCGTGAATTTCGGGCGCACGCCCAACGGCGCTTCGTCGCGCAGCCAGTCGACCAGCGCAATAAACGACGCCATCTGTTTCGCGCCGGGCCGGCGTTTCTCAAAATTTCCCACCAAGCAGATGCCGATGCCATGCGTGTTGTAGAACGCGCTGCGCACATGCCCGCCATCAATCTGCTTCATCCAGCGCGGCCCGATCTCGATCTCGCCGTCGCCCGAGTCTTTCCCGTTCCCAATCACAAAATCATACGCGAGGCCGTTTTCCATGCCACGCCGTTTGTGAGCCGCGCCATACGACTTGGCGTTGCCCGCTTCGATGCCGCTGTGGTGCGCCACCACATAACGCCAGCGGCGTTTCTCGATCTTAATCCCTGCGGTCGCACTGATGACTTGCGCGAGCACCGACGTGCCGGGAATTCGCAGGACCTGGCCCACCGTGATGCGATCGTTCTTGAGCCCATTGGCGATTTTGAGCGCCGTGACGGTTACTCCGTAGTTGGTCGCGATCTTTCCCAACGTGTCTCCGCGAGCGACAGTGTAGGTGCGGCGAACCGAGTTCTGGGCTAGCAAAGACGGACCGCCCAACACGAGGCCGGCAAAGCCAATGCCAAGGGTTGTCAGGAACTCGCGCCGCGTCGTCACCCGATCACCCTAACATGCCCGTCAACCCTCTGACGGAAGCTGTGCTGCCAACGGAACCGTCAGCCGCCGAACCGGTCGGCGTGGCAGGCCGGCCCGCTACTGCGTCTCCGTCGCGCATGTCCCTGCCCTCACACCATCACACTGTGCTCACGTGTCCTCTCTGCGGACACGATCACGCGCTTATTCCGCTGGCTCGGGGCGAGCGGGCCAAGTGCGTGCGTTGCGATGCGTTGATGGCCAGTCATCCACGCGGAGGTCCGCACACGGCCCCGGCTCTGGCGCTCACGGGACTTTTATTGGCGATTCCCGCCGCCGCGCTTCCGTTTCTCACGGTGGATAAATTCGGGAATGTCCGTTCGGGCAGTTTTGTCTCCAGCCTCGAAGGTCTCCGCGACTACGACATGTCGTTGCTCGCGCTGTGGGTGCTCATCTGTGGCGCACTTACGCCGCTTTTTCTTTTGGCCGCTCTCGTAATCTCACGCTGGCAACCAGAACGTGCGCGCCAGTTTGGACATGCGCTGGCGCATTGGTCGATGCCTGAGGTTTACGTGCTCGGCGTGCTCGTGGCGTTAACGCGGCTTGGCAGCATCGTGGACGTGGAAATCAACGCCGGTTTCTGGTGTTACGTCGGCATGTCGGTCGCGCTCCTGTTGGCGTGGCGGGCATTCCGGCTCGAAAACCTGGACGTCCGAACTGCATGAACGCCACGACGCGCAACGCGCCTGATTTGAGTCGTCCCGCCGCGCTCGCCATCGCCGCGGCAGTGATGCTCATTCCGGCAAATCTGCTTCCGATCCTCGACACCCAGATGGCCGGTGATGCCCGCGTGGACACGATCTGGTCGGGAATCGTCGAGCTCTACGAAAGCGGTTTGTGGCCATTGGCGCTGATCGTTTTCGCGGCGAGCTTGATCATCCCGATCTTCAAACTCGCCGGGCTTGCGTGGCTGATGAGAGCTGCCCGCCGTGGCGCACCGGAGCACAAGCGGCGTTCGCTCACACGCCTGTATGCCACGCTCGATATCATCGGGCGGTGGTCGATGCTCGACGTGTTTCTCGTGGCTTTTCTCACCGGCGTCGTCCGCTTCGGCGCTCCCGCCATGGTGGTGCCTCGCTCCGGCATCGTCGCGTTTGCCGCGGCCGTGGTGCTTACGATTTTGGCCACGCGAGCCTTCAACCCGCGTTTGCTCTGGGACACGACCGTCCCGACTGAAGAACAACCTCCCCTTTCACCATGACCACCTCGCACGCCAAGCCCAAGGTTTCCCGCGGATTTCACATCCCGCTCGTCTGGCTCGTTCCGCTCGTCGCCCTCATCATTGGCGCATGGATGCTGATCTCCGAATACCGTCATCGCGGTCCCGAAATCGTCATCGATTTCGAAGACGGCTCCGGCATCGAAGCGGGTAAAACCAAACTTGAACACAAAGGCGTCGCCGTGGGTCTCGTGCGCGCGGTCGAGATGAAGCCCGACATGTCCGGCGTCACTGTGCGCCTGCGCCTCGACAAGAGCGCGGCTCCTCTCGCCACCGAGGGTGCCGCCTTCTGGGTCGTTCAACCCGAGATCGGTTTCGGCGGTGTCCGTGGACTGGATACATTGATCACGGGCGCACGCATCAATGTTCGCCCGGGAAAAGGAAATCGGGTCGATCATTTCACCGGGCTCGATCGCGCGCCGTTGCCGCGTGGTCGCGATGGCAGTCGCAGTTTCCTGCTCATCAGCGACCGGCTTGGTTCGTTGAATGCCGGGGCACCGGTGTTCTACCGCGAAATCAAAGTCGGTGTCGTCGAGAGCAGCCGCCTCGCCGATGACAGCGCTTCGGTGCGTATTCGCGTGCGCGTGGACGCACCCTACGCCGACCTCGTGCGCACCAATACCCGTTTTTGGAACGCTGGCGGCTTTTCCTTCAAGGTCGGTCTTCTCGGAGCTGAGCTTAAGAACACCTCGCTCGAGTCGCTCGTGAGCGGCGGCATTTCATTTGCCACGCCGGACACCAATCCACTCGCCGACATTGCCAAGCCCGGCACGCAGTTCGAACTCTCGCGCGAGTCCGACAAAGATTGGCTCAAGTGGCAGCCGCGCATCTCCATCCGTGCCGGTGATGCGCCGGCCAACGACTCAAAGGCCTCCGATATCGCCCCGCTTCTTCCCTCCGCACGCAACGACGACA
>JBEVND010000126.1:0-3266 GCA_040508285.1 Rariglobus sp.
TTTCAGCACGAACATGGATGGCACCCTCAACTTACTTGAGGCCTGCCGTAGTCACGGGGTCCGGGACTTTGTGTTCGCTTCGTCCTCGTCCGTTTATGGCGTGAACGAGAAGGTTCCTTTTGCGGAGACGGACCTGATTCAACGGACGATCTCTCCTTACGCAGCGACCAAGCTGGCCGGCGAACAGATGTGCTCAAATTACGCGCACCTTTTTGGACTTCGCTGCATGTGCCTGCGCTTTTTCACGGTTTACGGACCGCGTCAGCGTCCCGACCTTGCGATCTCGAAGTTCACCAAGGCGATCATCGCCGGGAAGCCGATTGATCGTTACGGAGACGGCAGCACGGCGCGCGATTACACCTATGTCGAAGATATCATCCAAGGTGTCTTGGCTGCCGCGCGTTACACCGAGAAGTCATCATTTGAGATTTTTAACCTCGGCGGCTCTGCCACGACGACACTCAACGAATTGATCGGTCTCGTTGAAGAAGCCACTGGGCGCAAAGCGATCATCAACCAATTGGCTGATCAGCCAGGCGATGTGCCGCAAACCTACGCCGATGTGAGCAAAGCGCGTCTCCTGCTCGGCTACGAACCGCATACTCCGATCAAGGAAGGCGTGCGTAAATACGTCGAGTGGGCGCGGAAAACTGGCCTCGTATGAGGATCGCCATCATTCGCGAAGAGGTATCCTTCACCAAGGGTGGGGCGGAGCGCTATGCGGCGAACCTGTGCAACAGTCTGGCCGGCCTCGGTCATGAAGTCTGCGTGTTGTCGGCGAAGTTTGGCAGTGGTCTGCATGAGTCCATCCGGCACGTTCACATCACGGTGAATCGTCTGACCTCGGGGAGTCGCACCCGTTCTTTTCATGAAAATGCGCAGAAAGCGCTCGTCGGTTTGAACGCAGATCGCGTGTTCGCCCTCTCGCGCAGTTTTCCGGCCGACGCATTCCGCGTTTCCGACCCGATTCATCGCTTCTGGATGCGTATCCGTTATCCGAATGCAGTGAATCGTTGGCTGCAGACGCTTAATCCGCGGCACCGCACGATTCTCAAAATTGAAGATGCGATCTTCGATCCGGCCAACACGCGGGTGATCGTGACCAATTCGGAACTTTCCAAAAAGATCATCTTGGAGAACCACGCGTTTCCGGCGGAGCGAATTCATGTCGTCTACAACGGAGTGGACTTGAAGACGTTCTCACCTGTGACGAAGGATGCAGTTTCGAACTCGCAAGAATCCGGTGCGACCGGCCCTAAGCTCTTGTTCGTCGGACAGGATTTTAAACGAAAAGGCTTGGGAGCGCTTGTTCGCGCGATGGGCCAATTAAAGGAAGCGGGCGTAGCGTGCCAGTTGCGCGTAATCGGTCGTGACCGCGCAGAGCCTTACCTCGAGCTGGCGAGAAGTTTGGGGGTGGCGGAGCGAATTCAATTCGAAGGGCAGTCAGGAAAAATCCAAGAGGCCTACCGGGCCGCTGACCTGTTGGTGTTCCCCTCGCTTTACGACCCCTTCGCCAATGTGTGCCTCGAGGCGCTCGCCTGCGGATTGCCGGTTTTAACCACGACAACCAACGGCTCGTCGGAAGTCGTGACCGAAGGCGTCGACGGGTATGTCGTGGATGGTGCTGAACTCGGCCTCGCCGAGCGGATCACGGCAAAGGTATCCATTTTCTGCGCACAGGGTTCCGAGCAGCTTCAGTCAATGCGCGAGCGAGCTCGCGCCAAAGCTGAGCGTTTTACGGTCGAAGCAAATGCAGCTCGGATCGTGGAGGTTTTGACGGCCACCCGCTAATGAACCCCTCGGACCTCAACCCAAATTTAATCGAGACTACTGCGACGAGCGGTGGACGTGGTTGGCTGAACGCAGATGCCTGCAGCGAAGTCGAGCGGGCGAGGTTGCCAAAATTCGCGATTCGCCCTCCGGAAGGACTGACGTTGTGCAAGTTTGGATCGCGTTCGGTCGTGGGTATCATGAGCAGTGAGGGGGAGCCGATGGTGTTGAAGTATTATTACCCCAAGACTCCGTTGAAGCATCTGACCTACGGGCTACTCGGTTCTCGCGCCCGTCGTAGTTGGGAAACCGGCTGTGCATGGGTGAGGCTAGGAATTCCCACGGCCGAACCGCTCGCGCTTTTCGAGTGGAAAACCGTCGGCGGACTTTGGCTGAGCCGGTCATTTCTGGCAGCGCGGCATGTGTCTGGTGTGAGCTTGGCGACTTTCGTGCTCACGGCGGATGCCAATCAGTTAGCAGCCGTAGCTGGAGCATTGCGCACGGCATTTACGCGGATGGAGCAGCATCGCGCGGCGCATGGAGATTTGAAGGCGACCAACATTATCGTCGGCGAGAATCACGGGGTGACGTTTATCGATTTGGATGCGGCTGAGGCGCGGGTCACGGCTGCTCGATGGGTCACGCTCCGAAAGCGCGACGAGCACGTTTTTTTCCAAAACTGGAAGCTGGGATCGGCTGCACACACCGCGTTTCAGTCGGTTTTTGCTAAGTAGCCCAAGCATCTTTACGATGAACGGAATCTTGAAGTTATCGCATCTAAAGCCGCTCGCGCAGGGACGAATGCGATTGGTGTTTGAGCACCCAGACGATCGCTCGCTGCTGATCAAAGTTATCCGCCCCGATGTGATCGAACGTCGTTGGGGCTCGGGCGCAGCCTGGTATAAGCGCCGTCGTCGCTACGGACGCTATACGTCTTACATTCGCGAGATCCAGGAGTATCTGGCCGCTTATGCGCGCCACGGGAAAAGTCTGTCGTTCGCACAAAAAATCACCGGTTTGGTTGAGACGGACATGGGGTTAGGCTTGGTGATGGAAGCGGTGCGGAGTTCTTCAGGCGAATTGGCCCCTTCACTGATGGATTTGATTTCAACGGGAACCTTTGATGAAGAAGCGCGAAGAGCGCTGGACGTGTTCCTTCAACAATTGGTCGACAGTAATTTGCTCATTTCAGATATGAATCCAGGCAACATGGTCTACCTCAATAAGGGATCATCTGGCGGAAGATTTGTGCTGATTGATGGTATTGGTGCCTCATCAGCCATTCCCTTTAAATCGTGGATCCGATGGTTGAATCGTAGAAGTAAACTTGGACGAGTTAAGCGTCTTCGTCTTTCGATCCTGAAGCGGGAGGCGGCACTTCGTAGTCGGCGGCAGACTGGGTGATGATCTCAGGTTCGTCGCCAGCGCCAGCGCGTTCCATCCAGAATGAAACCGCTCTTGCTGCAGAGGGACGGTGAACCTAGATGAAGGCTTTC
>JBEVND010000427.1:0-3182 GCA_040508285.1 Rariglobus sp.
CTACACCCTGCTTCAAGCGCTTGAACGATTGGCGCCCCAAATCGCTACCGCCAGCAGTGAATTAGATAAGCTCCCACCCGACGCTTGCCCTAATGATATGGCGGTCGCGCTGTTCACTCTGAATCCCAGTTACATCGCCCGTTCATTTTTTCCTAACGCCCTGCTACAGGCTGCCGGTTTAGCCTCGGTCGGCAGCCGTTCGGTTAAAAATAAACCTGAGCGCTGGACTCGCAAGACCGTGCCGCAAGAGTGCCTGACGACTCAGCTTTTCGTTGCCGGAAAACGCCGAAATTTTCGCGAGTTAAACGCGTTAGCAGCTTCATTTGATGTTTTCTCCCACGAGGCGGACGATTTCACTCACATTGAGAAAGTTGCGCCATTCATCCCAAGGGAGCGCATCGTTTCAGCCGGAAACGAAAAAGATAAATTTTTCGAGATCGGTATTCATTTGATGCCCGAAGATGATCGCCAAACCGTAGCCAGAGCCTTTTCCGATTACGCCCACTCACTTGATGCCGAGGTTTTTGATAAGCTGGGTTTTCTGGTGGGCACTCTCTGGTTCGTTCCGGTGAAAATCGCCCACAGTCGGCTCGATAAACTCTCTAAATTCAGCTTTATTCGAGTCATTCGCCCTGTGCCCAAGCTGCGCGGATTTCGTCCCTCGCCCCGTTCGGCCGGAATCACTATCCCGTGTAATCTTCCTGCCGCCCAGCCTCTCCCCACCGCGCCCATTGTTGCCATCCTCGACGGTGGATTGCCGCCACGCCACACCGCAGCGCCTTGGGTGCGTTCCTATAAGCTGATGGACCCTGCCGCCAAAGACGCGCCCGATGGCACTGACCATGGCCTTGCTGTGACATCGGCTTTTCTGTTTGGCCCCATCCCTCCCAAAGGAGGCGCCGCGCGTCCCTTCGCCCCCGTCGATCATCTTAGGGTGCTCGATGATGATAGCTCCACAGAAGACCCCTTGGAACTCTACCGGACACTCGGCTTCATCGAAGAAATCCTCCTCTCCCGACAGTATCAATTTATCAACCTCAGCCTTGGGCCAGACCTTGCGATTGAGGACACGGATGTCCATGCATGGACGTCGGTCATTGATGACCTACTTAGCGATGGCGACACGCTTATGACTGTCGCGATCGGTAACAACGGAGAACGAGACCGCCAGTCGGGTAACGCTCGTGTCCAAGTTCCCGGCGACTGCGTCAATGCTCTTTGCACCGGAGCTACCGACTCGACAAAATCCGGATGGAAGCGCGCCCCTTATAGCGCCATCGGCCCCGGCCGAAGTCCCGGCGTCATCAAGCCCGACTTGGTGGCATTCGGCGGCGATCCCGCGGAATACTTTCATGTGCTCACTCCCGCGAAAACCGCAGAACTAGTGCCGCAGATGGGAACCAGTTTCGCCTCGCCCTATATGTTACGCAGCGCAGTGGGTGCTCGCGCAATCTTAGGCTCCGATCTTACGCCTTTGGCCATTAAGGCCCTCCTCATCCACGCTGCCAACCACGCCGGCCACGACAAGGCTGAGGTCGGTTGGGGCAAAATCCCGGAGGATGTGATGGAAATTATTACCTGTCCGGCCGGTGTCGCGCGAATCGTTTATCAAGGCGAACTTAAGCCCGGTAAATATCTGCGCGCCAGCCTGCCACTTCCGGACGGCGGCCTTACTGGCATGATTAAGCTGAAAGCCACGTTTTGCTATGCCTGCCCAACCGATCCACAGGACGCCGCCTGCTATACTCGTGCCGGCCTCGATGTCACCTTTCGCCCTCACGACGGCAAGAGCGACGAGGGAAGCGCCAACGCCGATACCAAGGGCTTTTTCTCCAAAAAACAGTATGCCACCGAAGCCGAGCTGCGGGCAGATTCCGGTAAATGGGAAACCGTTCTCCACAACGCGAAAAACATGCGCGGCAGCAGCCTGAGAAACCCCGTCTTCGATATTCATTACAATGCCCGCGAAGGTGGCGCCAGCACACGCAGTGCTGATAAAATCCGCTACGCGCTTATCATCAGTGTCGAAGCACCGAAACACGCTGACCTCTACAACGATATCCTCCGAGCTTACGCAAAGACACTAGTGCCACTGCAACCGCAGGTATCGCTACCGATTCGAATTAATTGAAGAACTTCTTAGATGTTGGCTTTTGGCGATGAGGTAGGGTCTGGGGGCGGCGGTCATGATCACGTCTTCTTCTCCGTCGATGATGAGAAGCGGGGCGCGAGTGGAGTTGCAGAAGTTGGCTGGTTAGCGAGGCGAGTAGTAGTCCCGTCTTGGCGCTGGCGGGGGTGTTGGGCACGGTCGGTGCAACGTGCCTGACTGGTTTTATCGGACGGTGGGCCAACCGGCTCTTTTTGCCCTGCCTGACAAGGCGGCGCCGGCGGTGGCGCTTGGGGTGATGGGGGCGCTGGGCTCCAACCGGGTCGGGCGGGCGGTGATTGATTTTATGGGGCATATGCATGCCGATGCGCGGCTGGCCGTGCGGGTGGGCGGGACGACGTTGGCTTCGCCGGTCGGTTTGGGGTGGCGGGTGGATCCGGAGTGTCGCGCGACACGGGCGTTGGCGCGGTTTGGCGTCGGTTGCATTGAGCGGCGTGAAGCGGGGTTTCGACCTGTCGTGCGCGGAGCGGGACGGACTTTATGCGATGGTCCGCGGGTGGTGGGTGGAGCGTCGGCGGGAGTGGCGGACGGTGTAGTGACTTTGTTGAGACGGGAAACCGGCGAGGGCAGTGAGGTCGTGGTGCTGCCGTCGGGCGAGGTGTGGCCGGTGGCGGCGTGGGATGATCACACAGTGTCGGCGGAGCGCGCGGTGGCGGCGGGCGGCGTGGTGTTGCAGGTGGGTGTGCGCGGGGCGCAGGGTGGTTGGTGCGTGCCGGCGGAGATGCCGGGTGGTTTGCCGGAGCGGGTGCGGGCCTGGCGGGAGCGCGTGGGCGCGCAGGGCGGGGTCATCGTTGCGGGCGGAGTGGCCGGGCCGGCGGATGCGGTGGCGTTGGTCGAGGCGGGGGCGAGTCTGGTGCTCGTGGACGCGGGGCTGGTGTTTAGCGGGCCGGGGTTGGTGAAGCGGTGCAATGCGGCGCTGCTGGCGCGGAAAGGTGCGGCGCCGGTGGCGGACGCGGAGGTGTCGGTGATGCGGCGGTCGTGGTTTTGGGCGGGGGCGCTGGGCCTCGCGCTGGCG
>JBEVND010000147.1:0-3052 GCA_040508285.1 Rariglobus sp.
ATTCAGAAAAGACGGACAAGGGCTGGCGGTTGACGGTGACCGACGAAGGACCAGGCCTGCCACCGGAGCAGCTGGAGCGCGTGTTCGGGCGCTTCATCCGCTATAGAACTGCGGGCGAGGAGCCTGCGATTCGAGGTCACGGGCTGGGTCTGGCCATCTGTCGAGGGATCGCGGAGGTGCATGGAGGAACCATCCGTGCCGAAAATCGTAACGACGGGCGCACGGGATTGCGCGTGATCGTCGAGTTGCCCGCTTGAGTGGCGGACGGGCGATCAGCGCTCGCGCAGGCGGGCGACGATCAGGGAAATATCCGCGAGGTTGCGGATGGTGAAGAAGTGGCCGTTTTCCATGGGCGCGACGTCCACCTGCTCATGTTTCCATGTGATATGGTAGGGCATGTGCGCCGCGTAGCCACCGATGTTGATCACGGGGAAAATGTCGGACTTGAGCGAGTTGCCGACCATCAGGAAATCGGTGGGCTCAATCGCGTGGCGACGGAGAATGGCGGAGTAAGTCGCTTCGTTTTTCTCGGACACGATTTCAACGTGGCGGAAATGTTCGGCGATGCCCGACTTGAGCAACTTGCGCTCCTGGTGGCGGAGGTCGCCTTTGGTGATGAGCAACAGGCTATGATGCGCGGCGAGTGCCTCGATCGTCTCGGCGACGCCGGGGAGCAGTTCGACGGGGTGGGCGAGCATGTCGCGGCCAACGGCGAGGAGCTGGCGGATTTCGTCGGCGCTGATTTTGCCATCGGTGAGCTGGATGGCGGTCTCGATGGCGGAGAGCGTGAAGCCCTTTACGCCGTAGCCGTAAAGATCGAGGTTACGCATCTCGGTGTCGTAAAGCGTGCTCTCGACGGTGTCGGCGTCGTGGTAGTTCGAGAGCATCTTGCGATAGCGTTCATGCACGTCCTCGAAAATCGTTTCGTTGTGCCAGAGGGTGTCGTCGGCGTCGAAGGCAATGGCGAGTTCGCGGGAGGGCATGGTATTGGGCGGTGCGATAGCAAACCCAGTGCCGAAATCGACCGCAAGCCCGTCGCGGGTGACGATTGCGCGCTTTCGCTTAAAACAGGCTCAGCTGTCCGCCTTTGTCGGGGCGGCGGAAGGCCGACACGTTCATCTCAAAGCGTTCGTTGACGAGGCCGTGACGGCGGGCGGTGATCTGGAAGAGATCGCGTAGTTGATCTGCAAATACGCCTTCGCCTTGCAGGCGTGAGCCCCACGAGGAGTCGTTGAGTTTGCCGCCGCGCAAGGCCTGCAGGCGGTCGAGGACGCGGGCTTTTTTGGTGGGCGCGTGATCGTCGAGCCATTGGGTAAACACGTCTTTCACCGTGTAGGGCAGGCGCAGCAACACGTAGCCGGCGGAACGCGCGCCGGCGTCGGCGGCAGCGGAGAGGATGGCGGGCAACTCGGAATCGGTAAGGCCTGGAATGACCGGCGCGACCATCACGCCGACGGGAATGCCGGCGTCGGCGAGTTTGCGGATCGTGCGCAGACGGTGCTCGGGGCGTGCGGCGCGCGGCTCGAGTTTGCCCGCGAGATCGGCGTCGAGCGTGGTCACGCTGATGTAGACGGCGGCGCAGCCGTGTTTAGCGAGATCGGACAGCACGTCGATGTCACGCGTAACGAGCGCGTTTTTGGTGATGATGCCGACGGGATTGCGCGCCTCGGCGAGAACTTCGAGGCACGCGCGGGTGAGGCGGAAGTGCCGCTCGGCGGGTTGATAACAATCGGTCACGCCGCTCATCGAAATGGTCTGCGGGCGCCAGCTTTTTGAGGCGAGCGCGGTGCGGAGCAACTCGGGCGCGCGGCGCTTCACCATGATCTTGGTTTCGAAGGCGAGACCGCTGTCCCAGCCGAGATAATCGTGGGTGGGACGCGCGTAACAATAAGCGCAGCCGTGCTCGCAACCACGATATGGGTTGAGGCCCATGCCGAGCGGAAGATCGGGGCTGTCGATCGGGTTGAGGATCGATTCGCTGGCGTCGTCGTAGAACTGCGTGCGCGGCTGCGGCGTATCACCGCAGTCGGGGCCGAGGTCGGCGTCGGGATCGGCTTCAATGCGCAGGCGCTCGAAGCGGTTGTGCATCGCCAACCCCGTGCCCCGCCCGTGCAGCGCGGTGGGAGACGGTGAATCGGGTGCGGACATGCGACCAACGTTGATGCGTTGATCGCGTCCCGCAACGCATGCGGACCGGCGGTTTCCCAATCGCCTGATCCGCTGCGGGCTGGAGGTTAAAATTTATACGTGACGCCGGCGCCGAAGCCGAAATCGGGCGCGGATTCGGTGAAGCCCGCGAGGCCGTAGGCCAACACGCGCCAATGCTCGGTGAGCACCGTCTGGGCAAAGAGCATGGCGTCGACGGAGTCGTCCTGGTCGTCGACGATTTTTTCGCGCCAGCTCACGGCAACGCCCGCAGTGGTGGACGTGGTGACGGGGGCAGCCACGCCGAGCGAAGCGAAGATACCGTCCTTCAGCGGGTAGGTGCTGTCGCTGCCGAGGAAGCGATAACCGAGCGTGGCAAACGGTGTGACGCGGCCGAAGGTTTTGCGCGCGTCGAATTGGAGATACGTATCGACTTTGCCGGTGCCGAGACCGCGGTCTTCGTTCGCGGTCGGCAGTTTCACCTGCGCGGTGAAATCGGTGTCGATGGCTGCGCGCGTGAGCGGGCCGAATTTGTAAGTGCCGCTCACGGTGACGTCGCCCAAGCCGGTCTCGGAGGAGTCGGCGGGTTGAGTAGCCACGCCGGCACCGCCGCCGACGATCGTGGCCGGACCTTCGATGTGGAGAACGGGAACGCCGGTCTGGAAGCGCCACGACTTGGTCTCGTACACGATGTTGAGCAAGCCGACGTAAACCTCGGTGTCTTCAGTCAGGCCGTACTCGCCGCGGCTGTAAGTCGCGCTGGCATCGATGCGCCACGGGTTGACCGCAGGGGCGGGCACGGTGACGTCGGGTTCTCGCGTGGCGTCTTGAGCGGAGACGAGCGAAGGCAACGCAGACATCAGACGTGCGGTGGCGAGGAGCGGTAGGCGGTTTTTCATGGGCTGGA
>JBEVND010000151.1:0-4983 GCA_040508285.1 Rariglobus sp.
GGCACTGCCTGCCCGGTGAGCACGCCCGCGGGCAACACCCTTAAGCCGCCCATCGACGACGCTTTGATGACGGTCTGCGCGACAAACTCCAGCGTCTCGAAACGCTGAAACGCCTCCGCCAGATCGCGCCCGCCGATCACGACGCCGTGATTTTCCAGCATCACGCAATCCGCGCCTCCGGCGAATGCCTCGGCAATCTTGTCGCCCAACTCCTGACTTCCCGGACACGCGTAAGCCGCGTAGGCGATTTTCCCGCATAATGCATGTGCGTGCGTCTGCACCCGCGTCTCCGGCAAACGTCGCACGATGCTGAACGCCACCAACGCTCCCGGATGTGCGTGCACGATCGCCTTGATGTCCGGCCGACGCCGGTAGATCTCCCGGTGAAACGGAAATTCCGACGACGGAGGGTGCAGTCCTTCGCGCGTCCCATCGCTCAAAACCCTCACCACATCCGACGGCTGCAACGCACCTTTATCCACGCGTGACGGCGTGATCCAAATGCTGCCGTCGGGATCGAGGATGGACAGGTTGCCGCCCGACGTCGTCGTCATGTGATAACGATAGATGCGGTCCATCGTTGTCACTAACTCGTCTCGCGGATGCAGCCAGGAAGCGGTGTCCATACGCGCATCGACACCCCCGTCGCGACTTGAGTCAAAGCCCTGCCAATCGCTGCGTAGCCTTCGCCAAGAAACGCCTGATCTCGAGCGCTCGGCAGCCTCAGTCACCCAAAAACTCACGCGACCGAGCGTGGTGTTTCGTTTTCCAGACGCAAAAACCCACGCGCATCGTGATGCGCGTGGGAGCGTGTTCGTTGGGTCCGGTGCGTTGACGAGCGATGCGCCCGCTCAAACGTCGCCAGCAGGAGTCCGACGTTTACGGCGCACCACGAAGGCCGTCATCAAACTCACCGCGCCGCCCCAAGCCGCCCAAGCGGAAGGCTCAGGCACGGCGGTCAGCGTGACATTGTCGAAGGTGACCTGGTTGAACAAACCGAGGGAAATCAGGCCGCTGCCCTGACCCGCAAACATCGAGACGCCGATATCACTACCCGAGGCCCCAAGGTGGGTATAGGTAAGCGAGATTGAGCCCGCTTTATTACCGAATACAAAAGCCGTGAGAAGCGGGTCGTTAACATTCGTGATACTGTTGGCGACGTCGGTGCCTGAGGAGCGCAATGAGATACCGAAGCCGGCCGCCTTCAGAACGTTAATGTCAACCAGCGCATTGGTCGTGAAATCGGCCTTTAGGAGGTAGGTGGTTCCCGTCACGAAGTCGGCGCCAATATCATTATTAAAAACCCACGCTTCGTTGCGAATCAAAGGCGTTACTCCGACAAGACTGCCAAAACTAACGTCACCGCCGCTGATATTCACGACAGGGGCGATTACTCCGACAATTCCAAGCACGCCAAACCCCTCGCCCGTGGCCCGCCACGGACCGAACGAACCGAGTTGTTTATTAGTGTAAGAAGAAATTAACAGGCCGCCCTCCGAGCCATTATTGGTGCTCAGAGAGAAGTCACCATTGGGCACCGGAATCGTCACCGCGGTGGCGGCAGACGCCAGCAAGGCAACCGAAGAGACCATGGCCAGAAGGCCACGAAAGAGAGACTGTGAGGAGATGATTTGAGTGGTCATGATATTATAAAATTAAGCTAGGTTCAGGGGTGCAGGGCGGCTTATGAAGACGGGCTCACGAGGAGCGTCTGATCGGCCAGCGGCATGTAGGGAAAACCGGCGGCGGTGAGTGACGGACGGGCGCCTTTTACGGGCGGCATCCACATCCACGCGCCGGGCGGAACCTTGGAAATTTTCACTTCGCCCTTGGGGCTGATGTTCACCGTCGTGCCGGCGCCGTAGTTAAGCATCCGGCCATCCGGCAACGTGATCGCCGCCGAGCCGTCATAGACGTGCAACTGGGTGCCCTCCGTCGCGGTGCGGCGAATCGAAGCCGAGATCACCCGCAGGTGAACCCGCGCATCTGGCGTTTTCACCACATGCTGACTGCCGCCCTCCGGCTCGAGGCAGCTCAAGGCCAGTTCACCGGATTGAAGCGTGGCCGACCACGACGAAGTCGACTGCTCCAGATCGATCCCCGGACCATCGATCAGATCGCGCTTCGATTTCCAGCGCACCTGCCGCGGTTCGTTGCGGATGGACGGACCTTCGTATTCGAATGCTTCCAGCATCAGTCGGGCGCTCTCACCGATCTGCCAGTTCATTCCGTTGGGAAACGACACGGCCATAACGGCTTTATAATCCGTGGTCAGCTCCACATCCCGGCGCGGCAACACCGACTTCCCCGTGGAGCGCGCCTGCGCATCATTATCAATACGATAAACGCCATAGGCATTCGGCTTCACGTGCACCAACGACGCAGCCCGAAGCGAATGCGCAGAACACAAAGCACTCAAAACCCACGCCACCAACAACAAGAGACCGCGACGACCTCCGCAACAACCAAGCAATATAGATGCTTTATGCATGATGGCACCCTCATCGCCACCGCTTCATAATAGTTAATTGCCCAAAATTTAAGTCATTAAAAAACAATGGATTAAAACCCATTATAAATTAACTATTAAACTTAATATAAAGTCCGACGAATATCCTCACGCGCGCAGGCGCATGCGAGGCACGCCAACTATAGCATAACACTACTAGAATATATAGTAACTATGCACTAGATCCTCCGTAAATTGGGGATTGGATGTTGGGCTGCTTTTTGAATGTTTCCGGCGTGCCAGACCTGCTCCACACGCTCCACACGACTTTCGGCTACCCGGAGTTTCGCCCGTTACAGCGGGACATCATCGAAACCTCCCTTGCCGGCCGTGACGTGTTTGCGCTCCTGCCCACCGGCGGTGGCAAGTCCCTTTGCTTCCAGATTCCCGCACTTCATCGCGCCGGGCTGACCATCGTGGTTTCGCCGCTCATCGCGCTGATGAAAGACCAGGTGGACCAGCTCCAGGCCGCCGGCGTCGCCGCGACTTACCTCAACTCCACGCTTTCCTCCGCCGAAGCCCGTTCGCGTCTCGCCGGCCTCCATCGCAACGAATGGAAACTCCTCTACGTCGCCCCGGAGCGCCTCATGCTCGATAACTGGCAGGAAAACCTGAAAGCCTGGAACGTCGCCGCCATCGCCATCGACGAGGCCCACTGCGTTTCCGAATGGGGCCACGATTTCCGCCCTGAGTATCGCCAGATCTCCAAGCTCCGCGAACTCCTGCCCGACGTTCCCGTGATCGCCCTCACCGCCACCGCCACGGAGCGCGTGCGCGTCGATATCATCAAGCACCTCAAGCTCCGCAAGCCGGCCACCTACGTCGCGTCGTTTAACCGTCCCAATCTCACCTACAAGGTCACGCCCAAGGAAAAGCCCACCGACCAAATCATGGCGTGGGTCAAGAAACGCGAAGACGAGAGCGGCATCGTTTACTGCGCCAGTCGCGCCGCCACCGAACGCGTCGCCGAAGCCCTCTCCGCCAAAGGCTACTCTGCCCGCGCCTACCACGCCGGCCTGCCCGCCGACGAACGCGCGCGCAACCAGGAGCTTTTTCTCCGCGACGAGGTGCGCATCATGTGTGCCACGATCGCCTTCGGCATGGGCATCAACAAGCCCAACGTCCGCTGGGTGATCCACTACGACTTGCCCAAAAACATCGAGGGCTACTACCAGGAAACCGGCCGCGCCGGCCGCGATGGTTTGCCCGGCGACTGTCTGCTGCTCTTCTCCGCCGGCGACGCCGCGAAGCAGACGCACTTCATCGACGAGATGACCAACGATCAGGAGCAACAAGTCGCCCGCGGACAGCTCCGCCAGATCATGCGTTACGCCGAGGGCGCCGGCTGCCGTCGCGGCGAACTGCTCGCGTATTTCGGCGAGAAATTCCCCATCGATAACTGCGGCGCCTGCGACAATTGCGTCGAACCTCGCGACACTTACGACGGCACGATTCACGCGCAGAAATTCCTTTCCTGCGTCTATCGCATCAACGCCGTCAGCCGCTTCGGCGTGGGCGTGAATCACGTCTGCGAGGTCCTCACCGGAGCCGACACCGACAAGATTCGCCGCTGGGAACACGACCGCATCTCCACCTACGGCATCGGCAAGGAACTTTCCCGCCCCGCCTGGGCTGGCGTCGCCCGCGAACTCTTGCGCCTCGGCTTGCTCACCCAAAGCGAAGGCGAATTTCCCACGCTGTTGCTCGCCGAGGCCGGCATCACGTTCCTCCGCGAGCGCAAGACCCTCACGCTCACGAAGCCGATGGAGACGCCCAAAGTCCGCAAGCTCGTCCGCCGCGAGGGCGACATCGAGTGCGACGAGATTCTCTTCAACCGCCTCCGCGATCTCCGCAAAAACCTCGCCGACGAGCGCAAGGTTCCCGCCTACGTCATCTTCGGCGACGCCACTCTCCGCCAGATGGCCCGCGAGTATCCACAAAGTGATGACGCGATGGCCAACATCTTCGGCATGGGCGCCAAGAAGCGCGCCGAGTTCAGCGAAACGTTCTCCCGCGAGATCTCGTCCTACCTCCAGGACAACTCGCGCATGACCTTCAATTCCTGAGCCCGCCATGGACGCGACTTTTCTCATGCGCATCGCCGGAGTCGCCCACCTCATCTCGCTCACCGCGATCCTCTACGCGCCCGCCAACCTGCGCTGGAACGAGGAGCTCTCCCGTCTGCCGCGACTCCTTCGCCAGATGTGCAACGCCTACCAGGCCTACACCACCGGCACCATCGTCGCACTGGGCCTGGTCAGTCTTTCCTGCGCGTCGGAATTGGTCGGCGGCAGCACCCTCGCCCGCGTGGTATGTGGCTACATCGCGCTCTTCTGGGCCGCTCGCCTCCTGCTCCAGTTCACCTACGACTTTGCGCCGCACCTCAAAACCGCGGCCCTCAAAATCGGTTACCACGGGCTCACCGGCTTGTTCGTCGTCTTCGTCGCTTTCTACGGCTGGTTGGCCGTTCGCTA
>JBEVND010000429.1:0-3659 GCA_040508285.1 Rariglobus sp.
CCGTAGCTGCGAAGAATTTTACCTTGGGCGCTCAATTGGTGAACTTTGTTCGCCGCCGGCTCGCTCACATAATAGCGGCCGCTCGCATCGATCTCGAAATCGCGGGGCGCGATACCGGCGGGAAGTGTGAACAATGACTGCCACGTGCCTTGCGGCAGACCGCCTTGCAGCGCGACGCGACTGACCGTCCAGGTGGTGCCGTCGGTGTGCAGCGCATGGAGAAAACCGCCTTGCACGCTGATGCCAAGCGGACGCGAAACATTGGTGCGGGCAACGACCTTGGCGTTGTCACCGTCGAGCACGACGACTTGGTTGACGAAGTCCGTGGAGCTCTCGCGGGTCTTCCCGTATTTACGGTTAGGCTCCGGTTCCGAAACGACAAACTTCCCGCGTTTCGCCAGGTAAACGTAGCTCTTTCCGGTGGCCGGATCTTTCCACGCGTCCATCGCGGTGACCTGGCCCTCGGGCAGATAAACGTTTTTCCGGTGCGCGCCCGCACCGTTGCCAAACGGCTTTTGATCCGCGCGGTAAATGAACCTCGGCCCGCCCTCTTCACCAGCGGACCACACCGTCTCGCCATCCGTCGCCGTGGATGAGCCGCCCGCCGCGCCGCCCGAATTGAACGCGCGCAGATACTGCTCCATCCCGAGAGGCTTGTTCAGATCGAACATCGGATTATTTTTCCCGTTCTCAAGGTATTGGTAGTAAAATACAGCGACGCCATTCGGACCGACATCGATGTCGCTCAGTGGCGCATTGACCGGATCGCCGCCGAAGGGAACCGGCACCGTCCAATGCTCAGGCGTTTCCGGCGAGGGCAGCCAGCGCGAATAACCGCCCGCAAAGCGCGGCGTGATCGCATGCCACTCGCCATCGACGTCCCACTTCGTCGCGGGAGACCAGATGCCTTTCACACCATACTGGCCGGGAGGCACTGGCATGAAGTTCTCGTCGAGCCCGTCCCATGTTTCGGTAAACTTGCCTTTATTTTCCTTCGTCACGGTGCGCGGTTGGCCCGCGACAAACGTGCTCACGATCCAGTCGGGATTCTTCGGGTCGGTGATCGCGAGCGTAACGAGATAGGTCTTCGGCAAATCGCCGTCGGCCGGCAACGCGTAGGTAACTGGCACGCCCCGCTCGGGCTTGGCGGACATAACCGACGAAGCAAACGCGGCAGCGAACAGACAAAACCAAACCAGGGGGCGCAGGGGGGGCATTTTTTAAAACTATATTTTATATACTTACGGTCAACGCACCGGCCACCGAATGCATAGTGTTCATTCCCGGCGCGTCGGCTCAGTCGTCGCGGGCTCCCGGTGAATCCGATTCGACGAGTTCGCCCGGCCGCGGCTCGCCCGGCTTGTTCGCCGTGACAGTATTGACCATGTGAACCAACTCGCGGGCGACGGACTCCAGCGAGAGCGCCACGTAGCGCGGCCCCTCGGGCAGACGGAAAGCCGTCGGCTCGTTGCGGTGGCTCACCACAAGCAGCGACGGATCGAGACGTTCGCCCGTCCGGGAAAGCAGCCGGTCAAGCGCGACGAGATCGTTGTCCGGGTAAATCACGAGCGCGTCGGCACGTTCGCCGCGTCCCGTGAGCAACGAGCGGTAGGCCGTCTCGATTTGCGCGCGCTCCTCTTCCGCGCTCAACGACCCGCTGTCCACGAGGTGAAACCAGCGCGGGTCGGCCACGACGCCGGCGGCCTTGCAGATGTTTTCAAAGAGTTCGAACGCCCGCCGTCCTTTCCATTCGCGCGCACGCACCGAGGTCGAGAGCAACGCCGGTGACGCGATCAGCGCAACCTTGTGGCGTCCGGCGTCCCTACAAATGCGCAAAGCCCGCGTGAGGAATTCGCGATGGGGGAAATACACGTTGCACGCGCCCACCGTGTTGCCGAAATAAACCACCGGGATCGGCAGTTTCGCGAACAACGGCTCGTGCTCGGCCCGGGTCATGATGGCGACCAATGCCTGTATTTCCTGGCGCTCGATCGCCCATAAAATCTCCGGCAGCAGGGCTTCGGTCGTCTCCGCGCCCTCGCGAGGATCCAGCCATGTGCGCATCTTCAACTTTTTCTCCCGCAACGAGCGGTGCAGCAGCCGGTGGAGTTGCACGGCGTAGCCCTGCTGCGGATCCGAAATGATGTCTCCGCCATAGTAGATGCCCACCGTCTCCAGCTTGCGTCGGCTTTCGCTGACGAACGTGCCCACGCCTTTGTGCCGGCGCAGCAACCCCGCCTGCACGAGCGGAGTCAGCGCGCGGTGCACGGTGAACGAATTAGATTCCCACAACGTCGCCAGCGCCTGCGCCGAGGGCAGAGCCGTGCCGGCGGGCAACGCACCGGTGAGAATTTTATCCTGCAACGCCGCGCGGATCGCGTGCTCCTTCGGTCGCCTCTTCAGTTCGGCGGCGGACGGTTTGAACAGGATGTTACGCGCAGGCATAAAGCGGGAGTGAATCAGTTCCATGCCGGCAACCGTCCGGCAAGCCATGATCACTCATAGGCGGGCCTTCACATCCCGCCAGCGCAGGAAAAATCCCCACGTCCGCCCGTGAGCGATGTCCATACCCACGATGAACTCGTGCCGGCCGGCGGGAAGCGTGATGCGTTTGGCGTTTTCATCCGGCAGACACGGATTCGCCCCCGCGGCGTTGCAGAAAAAGGAACGTCCGTTGATCCAAAGCCGGAACGGCCCGTCGTAACCCATCAAAAGTTCGATCGTGCGCGCCTGATCGAACTCCACCGTGGTCTCAAAAAACGCATGACCGCTCCTCCCCTGCCAAGCGGTGTGCTCGTTGATAAAACCATCCGAATACGTCTTGGTCACCGCCTCGCCAGAGTCCAATGAGGGCTTTTTCACCTCATCGATAAACGCAGTCGTCTCCACCAGCGGATGCACCCGCCAGGTCGTCACAAACGGTTGGAGCCCTTCATTGCCGCCGATGAGTTGGCCCGCAAAGACCGGCATCGCCAGATCGCGGCCATCGGTGAGATTGCAACGCGGACCGAACCCCCGTCCGTAAGCGATCATCGATCCCGGCGGAGGCTGCCGCATCAAGTGCAACCGCGCCGTGTTTTCGCGCAGTTTGATCTTAAAAATCCACGGCAACTCCACACCGGACGGATCAATGAGCGAAAATCCCGACGGTTCTCCGTCGGCACGCAGTCCGCCAACCACGGAATCGAACGACACCTCCACCAGGCATTTTTCATCGGGTTTCTTTTCGGTTGAACGCTCCCACGTGACTGCGCGCAGACGCGGAACGCGCACCGTCGTTTTGTTTTTCGCCGACAAGCTCCGGGCCGCCTGGGCCAGCCGCGCACCGAGCCGCGGCATCTCAACGGCACCGATATGAATTTCGTCGTCGAGCGACAGATCGATGGCCGCGACGGTTTCCAAACACGGGATAACATCCGGCAGAACACGCTGCTGCTCCTGCACGCGGTTCCAATGTTCGCCCGTCCCTATTCTAAAAACACGGGCCAACTGCACCATCAGCCACGGCAACCGCGGCTGGCGCAAATCACGCCGCACCGCGGCAACCAGTGCCTTCATTTTTTCAGTGTAGGCGGATGCTGATTCGGCGGAGGTGTCCGACTCGCCCTGATACCACAGCACACCGGCCACCGGCTGTCCTGTCGCTTGCACGGATACCA
>JBEVND010000263.1:0-3455 GCA_040508285.1 Rariglobus sp.
AAACCATGTCGCTTTCTACCACCGCGTCGAATCGTGGGAACTATTAAGTCAGCTCACAGTTTTCGCTTCTCCATCGGAATGAGTGTGCGGATACCGGACGCGATTGGCAGACGCACCGATTGGAACGCCAGAACACTTCAGATTCTGTGCGGCTGGCCTAAAGGTCCGGCACCAACCATCAACCTTGCCGCCAGCGTTTCAAGGCCACGCCTGTCAGGCTCCGGGGCTCCGCTTCGATTTGTGGCACCGTGCCTGCGGCCACCACCTCGCCACCTGCGCTGCCCCCACCCGGACCGAGATCGATGATCCAGTCGGCCAGCGCGATCACGTCGAGATTGTGCTCGATCACGATGAGCGTGTTACCCGCGTCGCGAAGTTTGAAGAGCAGGTCCATCAGGTGCTGGATGTCGACCCAGTGCAGACCGGTTGTGGGTTCGTCGAGGATGTAGAGGGTGCCGCCCTGCTGGCGTTTGCTCAGTTCGAGCGAGAGCTTCAATCGCTGCGCCTCGCCGCCGGAGAGTGTTGTCGCAGACTGGCCGAGTGTGAGGTAACCGAGCCCGACGGCGTTGAGTGTTTCCAACTTGTCCATCACGCGCGGGATGTTGCGAAAAAGCGTCATCGCATCGCGCACCGTCAAGTTGAGGACATCGGCAATGGACTTGCCGTGAAAAAGGATTTCGAGCGTCTCGCGATTGAACCGTTGTCCGCCGCAACTCGGGCACGGCGCGTAGGCGTCGGCCATAAACTGCATATCCAATTTGATGACGCCGTCGCCTTGGCAGCGCTCGCAACGCCCGCCGCGCACGTTGAATGAAAACCGACTGGCCTTGTAACCACGCACTTTCGCCAGCGGCACTTGGGCAAACAGATCGCGCAACAAGTCGAGCAGCCCGACATAAGTCGCAGGATTGGACCGCGGCGAACGTCCGATGGGCGATTGATCAACCTGCACCAGTTTCTCGAAGTGATCGAGGTTCTCGATCGCGCGATGTTTTCCGGGGATGATCTTGGTCGCGCCGTTGAGCTTGCGCGCCGCCGCGGCCGCGAGCACGTCGTTGACGAGCGTGCTTTTTCCCGACCCGGAAACACCCGTAACCACCGTGAGCAGGCCCACGGGGAAGCGTGCATCCACGTCGCGCAGGTTGTTCGCGCGGGCCTCACGCACGGTCAAAAACATGCCGTCCGGTTTCTTGTTGGCCGCGTCTTTGGTGACCTTGGCTTTGCGCGCAAGATACGGGCCGGTGCGCGACTGTTTGGCCGGCATGGCCATCAACGCAGCCGGCGTTCCTTGAAACAAAATATTGCCGCCCTCGGTGCCTGCCTCGGGGCCGAGTTCGATAATCTCGTCGGCGATGCGCATGGTGTCTTCATCGTGTTCGACGACGAGCACAGTGTTGCCGCGATCGCGCAACTCCTGGAGGGTTTCGAGGAGTTTTTGGTTATCGTGCGGATGCAGACCGATGCTCGGTTCATCGAGCACGTAGATCACGCCCATGAGGCCCATGCCCAGCTGGGTCGCGAGGCGAACACGCTGAGCTTCGCCACCCGACAACGTATCGTAATCGCGATCCAGCGTCAGATAACCGAGACCCGTTTCCAGAAGAAACCTCAGTCGCTGCTCGATGCCTGTCACGATCTCTCGCAGCGCTTCGTTGCCCGCCAGTTCCTTGACCAGCGCGGCGGCAAACGCGTGCGCATCACCCACGTCGAGCGCGAAGAATTGCGGGATCGTCTTGCCCGACACCGTAACGGCTCCGCTGCGAGCGTTGAGGCGAGTGCCGTGGCACTCGGGGCATTCGCCGCTGATCATAAACGTCGTCAGACGCGCACGAAATCCGTCGCTATCGGTCTCACGAAAACTCTGCTCCAAGTCACCGAGAATGCCGGCGAACGGCATGGCTTTAGGCTCGCGCATGCGCTTGAGCTTAAAAGCGAACAGCCGCTCCCCTGCCCCGTTGAGCAAAACATCGCGGGCTTTCTCGGGAAGGTCTTTCCACGCGACGTCGGGATCGTAGGGAATCTGCTCGGCGAGCTGTTTGAGCTGCGCGTTGTGTTTGATGATGAGATTTTTCCCGCCGATGCGCCATGGCTTGATGGCGCCGCCGCGCACGGATTTCTCGGGATCGGGAATCACGAGTTCCGGGATAAAACGCAGCTTGCGGCCAAGACCGCCGCACGTGCCGCACGCGCCTTCAGAGTGGTTAAAGGAAAAATGACGCGGTGTGAGCTTTTCGAATACATCACCGCAGATTTCGCAGGCGAGCGATTGGCTGAGACCCAACTCGCGCCACGGATCGCTGGCAGATTTTTGCGAGAGCACGATGACGCGGTCTTTGCCCTCACGGAAGGCCAGCTCGAGCGAGTCAGCCAGGCGGCTGCGCTGATCGGCCACGGCCACCAAGCGGTCGATCACGAGGTCGACCTGGATCTCGGCCGAGCCCGTGCCCGAGGGAAGCAGCTTGTCGTCGTCGAGGTTCCTGATCTCGCCATTGAGCCGCACGCGCTGAAACCCACGCTGGCGCAGACGCGGGAGTTCGTCGCGCAAGACCGAGGGTTTCGCCTTCAGCGAAGGCGCAAGAATCATGATGCGTTCGCCGGGGAGTTCGCGGAGCACGCGGGCGACGTTGTCATCGAGCGAGCGTTGCACCACGCGACCGCCATCTTTCGGGCAACGTTGTTCGCCGTGCAGCGCAAAGAGCAGGCGCGCGTAATCGGCGATCTCGGTCACCGTGGCGATCGTGCTGCGCGGTGAGCCTCCGCCGGTGCGTTGCTCAATCGCGAGAACCGGGGAAAGGCCGTGAATGAAATCGACGTCGGGGCGCTTGAGTTGCTCCAACACCTGACGCGCCTGCGTGGAGAGCGACTCCATGTATTTGCGGTAGCCCTCGGCGTAGATCGTATCGAAGGCGAGCGACGACTTGCCGGAGCCGGACGGGCCGGTGATGACCACGAGTTTCCCGCGCGGGATGCGCACCTCGAGGTTCTTCAGATTGTGCTCACGGGCACCTTTGACGTGGATGTGGGTCGCGGCCTGCATGTGGCGGATCGACACGGTATCCAAATTCCCGCGAATGCAAGACGGCAGAAACCCGATGGTGCTCAGAAGCTTTCGGCTGGCGTCAGTGGTCTCGGGGGCTTGTTGTCTGCGCCATGTCCGAAACTCATGAACCGCGTCTCTTGACGCCCGGTCAGCGTCGCCTGGTGGGCTTTGCCCTCGGGCTAGTGGCCTTGCTCGGCACCATTTCGTTGCTGGTAGGCGTGTTCATCGTGTTGTCGTTTTTGGTCGGGCATTTCTCCGGAGTGCTCTGGCCGCTGGCCGTCGCCGGCATCCTCGCGCTCGTGATGCGCCCGCTGGTGGAACTCTTGGAGAAGAAGCTGAAGCTAAAGCGGATGGCCGCCGTGATCGTGCTCTACGGAGTGTTCGTGCTGGTGCTGGCGGGTGGCCTCACGCTGGT
>JBEVND010000291.1:0-3180 GCA_040508285.1 Rariglobus sp.
GGGTGACCTGGGTCACCAGTTCGCCGTTCCAATAAACACTCTCGAAACCGGTGATGGAGCCCAGTTCGATCCAGAACGATTTGCCCGCACGATCGGCAGGTAAATCAATCGTGCGCCGAACCCAGACCGCGCCCATGCCCGAGCCTTCGTTGGTCGCGCGATGGACGCCGAGTTTGGTGAGCGGAGTCCAATCAGCGAGCGAGGCCTCGGGCGCGGCGTAGGCCGCGACGTCGGCCGGCGGGCGGTCCTCGCGACCGGTCTGCTTGAGCCATGCCTTGAAGTTGACCGCCCACTGGTCGCGGCGCGCGGGCTGGTGATTGAATTCATCCCACAATCTTTCGCGGGTGACCTTGAGCTCGGGCACCGAGTCGATGCCATCCTTGCTGATCCATCCCTCGATCGGCGTGCCACCCCAGCTCGCGTTGATGAGACCGACGGGCGCGCCGAGTGTGGTCTGGATCTTTTTTCCGAAGTAGTAGGCGACGCCACTGAACCCGGCCGTTGTCTGCGGGCCGGCAATGCGCCAGCTCCCCGCACAGTCCTCGAGCGGCTCCATGGACAGGGCGCGTTTGACCTGAAAGTGTCGCAGGAGCGGGTTGGCGGAGGCGGCGATCTCCTCCTGAGCACCCGTCGTGGAATGCATGCCCCACTCCATGTTGGACTGGCCGGAGGCCAGCCACACTTCGCCGACCACGACGTTGGGAATCGCGATGCGGTTCTTGCCTTGCACGACCAACTCGAACGGACCTTGCCCGCTCGCGGACAAATCAAGCTCGATGCGCCAGCGGCCGTCGGCGCCGGCCGTGACGCGCGCGGTTTTTCCGCCGAGCGTGATCGTTACGGCTTCGCCGGGATCGGCCCAGCCCCACACAGGCGTCTTGGCGGTTTTCGCCAGCACCATGTCGGCGGAAATGATCGCGGGGAGTTTGACGTCGGCACGCAACGCACCGGCGCACGCAATGAGGGATAAAAGCAGGATGATTTTTCTCATTTTCCAGAATGGGTCGGGGATTCGATGCGGCCATATTTTTGGCGCCAGGCGGTGTTCCCCATGTTCGCAAGGGTGATGAAACGGAGAACCTTGAGCGGCGACTCGCCGTCCTCGAATTTAAGGGGAATGCCTTCCTTGCGGGCGAACGCCGCGTCGACCAGACCATAGCGGCGGCCCGTGACCATGTCGTCCACGAACCACTCGCCGTCGGGCAGCTCCGAGATCGGCTGCTGATAAGAGCCGGGCTTTTCGTTATAGATGATTGCGTAGTGCCGGTCGAGGTCGTCGCGACGCGCTTGCAACATAAGAGGGATCGGGCGCGGCCCGCGCTCGTCCACCACACCCGCAGCCTTGGCGATGGAGGCCATCACGCCGGCCATGTCCTCGTGTTTGGCAGAAGCGGTGCCCCAGAAAACGATGACCGTCCCCTTCCCCACGGAATGCCGGCTGATCGCGGCGCCGCCATCAGGGAAGGTCGCGAGCACCTCGCCGTTCACGCCCGTGTTGCCGGAATAATAACCGAAGTAGTCGCTCTGCGGTATCCAGCGGTAGGGCCAGTTCCAGAAATTTTTGGCTACCTCCGGCCGGATCATGTCCGCGGCGATGTCCGTCTGGGAAACGAAGGGCACGGTGGAGCGGCCGGGCAACAGCGTTTGTGCGGGCTTCAGTGTCGAGAGAACACCGCGTGTCACGGTGTCGTAGCGACCGGCTGGCTTCGAGATGCCGAGACGCTCCAGCAACGCGAACGATTGATCCATGCCTCTCTCGGCCGAATAGTAACCACTGCGCGCCGACGTGACGATCCAGGCGCCATTCTCGGCCATGCGACGAACGGCGGAGATGGACTCTGCGCTCATGACCTCGTCCAGGGGATTGATCACGACCATCCGGTAATTCGCTTCGTGATCGGCCCGGTAGAATTCGTAGTCGAGCGAGTCGGTGCGAACGAGTTCGAACCACCGACGCAGGTCCATCAGTCGCGAAGTAAACGTCGTGCGATGCTTGGCGTGCAACGTGTCCTCCGTCTGCATCACGGCGACCTTCTTGGCGGGTTCGAGGAGGCGTGTGCCGTGCAGCTCGCGCGTGATGGGCTTGAAGAGTTCGTAGCGATCGTGCGCCGCGACAAAACCGTAATGCGAGGCCAGCGAGACGGATTTTTTATACGGCACGTAATAAACGTGGAGGTTTTGCCCGCCGCCTCCGGCCTGCGCGGTCATGACGTAGAGCGACCAATCGAGAATCCAGCCGCGGCCGCCCGGATCGTTGGCCGCCGCCCAGTAATGGGGATGATGCGGTTCGGTTATCCAGCCGACCCGGCCCTTCTCCCACGCATCGACCAGCGTGCCTTCGCCTTCGAGGTAGTCGTTGCCGCCGTTGTGGAGGTAGTCCACGAGGCCGTAGATTTTTTCCACGCCCCGGCTGTCGTTGTAGGCGATGATGACGCGGGTGTTGTCGTATGCACGAATACTGGCGGCGATCTGGGGAAACCAGTCGTCCTTCCAGGACTGCTTGCAGCGGCAGAAGTCGATCCATGCGGGGCGCAGGTCGGGAACATTGCCGGGATTGAGAATCGGTGCGGGCGGAACGACTTCGGTCCACTCGCGATACGACGTCCCCCAACGTTGGTTGAGCGCGGGCAGGTCGAGCTTCAGCGTGTCGCGCAAGTAGGCGCGGAACGCGCGCGTGGACGCCCACGAGTAGCCGGCGATAAAGCCGTTCCAGGGTTCGTCGGGAATCGCCCACTCACCGCCGGCCTGCATGACGTAGTAGCCCTCGAACGCGGGATGTTTTTGATAGCGATCGTAGATCGCTCGGAACCCGCTTGTCCAGGAGGCGACATAAGCGGCGTCGGTCACGTCGTAGCTGCCATAGGAGGCGTGGCCGCGCAGCGCCGACCCGTCAAAGTTGCGCGGCAGCGTGTAGGGCTGCCACAGATACGGATACAGGCGCTCCATGTGAGCGAGGCGGATGGTGACCGTGAAGCCCTTGTCGGTCGCCATGTCCATGAAGCGGTCTATCAGCGCAAAATCGAAGACGCCGGGCAGAACCTGGAAATCGGCCAGCTCGACCATGTAGGTGATGTTCGTCGCGAGCTGCTTCGATTCATCCATCAAGTCGGCAAAAGCGCGCAACGTCGCCTCTTCGTCGGGAAATGTCTGGTCCGCCGGAAAGGGAGTGGTGCGGAAATA
>JBEVND010000342.1:0-11260 GCA_040508285.1 Rariglobus sp.
GGGCGTCCGCTGACGCTCCAAGCGCAACCGTTTGAGCCCGTTCCCGCGCTGGATGTGCGCATCGAACTGCAAGCCGCCCACGGTCCCGAGGCCGCCTACTTTGCACGTATCGGCATCCCGACTACACCTGCACCTGCCGTCGCGCCCGCAGCGACCTCGCCAAAAGCGGAGCCTGTTTCTTCTCCTTCCACCACGCCCGCGGTAGCTGTTTCAACCATCGCATCCACCGCCACCCAGCCGTCGCCCGGCGATTCCAGCGAGCAAGGCCCTGCATTACTCGCTGCCCGCGGTCCACTGGGTTTCTTCGACCTCGACCTGACGACCGGCCACGTCGCCACGTCGCCCGCGTGGAAAAAAATGCTCGGCTACGGCCCGGCCGAGCTGGCCGATTCCCATGATGCCTGGCGATCGCTGATTCACCCCGAGGACACCGATGCCCTTCCCGATCACGTCGCCAAGGCGCCCGCCGGTGCCACGCGCGATTTCTCGGTCGAGTTTCGCCTTCGCCATCGTCTCGGTCACTACGTGTGGGTCCAGTCCTCGGGCGTTCAACTGTTCGGTCCCGATCGCAGCCTTCAACGCGTGCTCGGCATCAACCTCGACATCACCGAGCGCAAGGAAACCGAGGAACTGATCATCGCTAGCGACGAACGTATCGAACGCCTCGCCGACTCCGGTCACCTTGCATTGTTCGATCTCGATTTCTCCACCGGCGAACAATGGGCCTCAACCGCGTTCCTTGACCTCGCCGGCGTCGACGAAGGCGACTCGATTCAAGATGCCGTCGGCCGCGTGCTGCCTGAAAGCGCGACCGACCAAGGACTGGCCGCGTTCTTTTCCACGCCCGATCCTGCCAACGCTTTTTTCAGTCAGGCGATCTCGGTGCGCACGCCCGGCGGAGAGAAAAAAGCACTCCTCGGCGCTCACCGCCAATGGTCGCGTAAACGCGAACTCATCCGCGTCGTCGGCTTTCTCTTGCCGCTACCGGCCGGCACCGGAGATGGCATCATTCCTTCTGCGCTCCTGCCCGGCACGCTCGATACGTTGAGCGAAGCCGTGATCGTCACCGATTCACGCGCTCAAGTCATCTACCTCAATCAAAAGGCCACCCAGCTCATCGGCTGGACGCTCCCCGAGGCCCGCGCGTTCAAACTCAACGACGTCTTCAAACTCATCCGTCGCGAGGACGGCCGTGCCGACGAGACCGCCGTGGATCTTGTCCTCGCCGCCGAAGAAAAGCCCCGTCTCTACGCCGAGCACCTCGTTGTATCCAACTCTGGCGACAAGCCGGCGGCGCCTGTCATCTGGACTACGCGCCAAGTCTCTGCGCCCGAAGGCGGTCCAGCCGGCATCGTCGTGGTCTTCCGTAATCCCGAGGAGATGACGCTCACGCCCGAGGAGATCGTTCGCGCCAACCGTTTCGATTCCCTTGGCCAACTCGCCGGCGGCATCGCCCACGATTTCAATAATCTCCTCACCACGATCCTCGGCGGCATTTCCACCGCCAAGGACAATCGCGACTACACCAAGCTCGAGGATGCCGAGAGCGCGTGCATGGCGGCGAAAGCCCTTACCCGCCAGCTCCTCAATTTCGCCAAAGGCGGCGCGTCCACCGCCCAGCAGGTCGTGGCCACCGGAGAGATTCTCCACGACGCCGTGCGCATCGCCGCCGCCGGCACGACCGCAGTGGTTTCGGTCACCGCCCCCGAGGGTGTCGCTCCGATTCACGTGGACCGCGGGCAGATCATTCAGGTTTTCCAAAACCTCATCATCAATGCCCTCCAGGCCATGCCCGATGTGAGCAAAGGCCGCGTGCAAGTGCGCGCCTCCAACGTTCGTCTCGCCGACAACGACGTGCAGCCCCTGCCCGCCGGTGACTACGTGCAGATCGAGGTTCAGGACAACGGCTCTGGCATCCCCGCCGCGCATATCGAGAAGATCTTCGAGCCTTTCTACACCACCAAGAAAACCGGCACCGGCCTGGGCCTCGCCACCGTGTTATCCATCGTGCGCAAACACGGCGGGCAGATCGGGGTCGATTCCACCGTGGGCACGGGCACCACGTTCACCGTTTTCTTCCCGCACGCCGATCGTCCCGTGGAAACCGTCGTGCGCTCGGCGCCCGCCCTGCGCTTCGGCACAGGCCGCATCCTGTTTCTCGATGACGATGCGAGCATCTGCGAGCTTACCGCAGGCATGTTGAGCAGCTTGGATTATACGCACGACATCGTCCGCACCGGCGAAGATGCTATCACCTTCTATCGCCGCTATCTCAACGTCGGCCGTCCTTACGACGCCGTCATTCTCGACCTCAACGTCGTCGGCGGCATGGGCGGCGAGGAATGTTTTAAACACCTCCGTGACCTGCACCCCGAGGTGCGCGCCATCGTCAACAGCGGCTACGACAGCGAGGACATGGCCCGCCGCTACTTCGACATGGGGTTTGTCGGTTATCTGACCAAGCCCTATCGCGTCGGCGATCTCGGTCGTGTGCTGAAAAGCGCGTTGGGCAAGAGTTGACGCCACACGTCTCGTCCCATGCTCACCAAACACACGCCCATCTGGATACTGATAGGCGGAGGTGTCCTGGCGGGTTGCGCGGGCGTGATCAACGCCGTGGGCTTTCTCGGCGTTCATCATCGTGCGCTCAGTCATTTGTCCGGCCCGATCACCGTGCTCAGCACCGATCTTTCGGCTGCCGACTTCCGCCTCGCGCTCCACGCCTTCCTCGTGGTGGCCGCCTTTTTTTCGGGGTGCGTGCTCAGTGGATTTATCATTCGCCAAAGCACGCTGAAACTCGGCCGGCGTTATGGCTTCGCGCTCGGGCTTGAATCACTGCTGCTCATCGGAGCCGTGCATTATCTCAAACAAGGCGCGATCCGCGGTGACTGTCTCGCCGCGATGGCCTGCGGTCTCCAAAATGCCATGGCGACCAACTACAGCGGCGCGATCATCCGCACGACGCACATGACCGGCGTGGTCACGGATCTGGGCCTCGCCTGCGGACATTTTCTTCGCGGGCTCGAGGTCGAATGGGGGCGCCTGCGTCTGCTCGCTACCCTGCTCGCCGGATTTTTCATTGGTGGCATTTTCGGCGCGATTGGCTTCCGCCATCTCGCTTACGAAACGCTCTACATCCCGGCCGCGCTCACCGGCCTCACCGGCATCGCGTATTCAATTTACAAGCACATCGAGCGCGTGCGCAAACGCAACGCCGTCACTCCCGCCACGTAAACGCGTGGCAAAGCGCCACGCCGGCCGCATCGGCTTCGTCGCTCGCCAGAACGCTGCCATGCCCGAGCATCGCCATCACGGTGCGGGCCATCTGTTCCTTGCTCGCGCGACCCGCGCCGGTCACCGCCTGTTTTACGCGCAAAGGCGCGTATTCAAAAATCTCCAGCCCGCTGAGCGCCGCCGCCGAGATCGCCGCACCACGTGCCGCCCCCAGGATTTGCGCCGTCTGAAAATTCTGCACGTAGATCGTCTGCTCCAACGCCACGTGGCGCACGGTGAAGTCACCGAGAAACGACGCGACCGCTCGATGGATTTCACCCAACGCATACGACATCGGCCGGTTAGCAGGAATTTTTACGGTTCGGCAGCGAAGTAACACCGGTTGCTTGGACGGCGAAAATTCGATCATCGCCAGACCGGTTCCTCGCAGAGACGGATCGACACCCAACACCAAGCCGGAGAACGGCGCGCGTTGCAGGGAAAACGCCGTCTGGATGCCCGCCGCTCCACTCGAGCTGCCGACACGCGTCGGACCGGCCTTCGCCGCGGGCATGGGTTCACCCGCCAGCTTTGCCGCCCACATTTGTCTTACGTTCATCCGCGCCATGGTTTCAGAACAGCAACCTTATGCCCGCGACCGCGCTCAGGCCAAGCGCGAGGTTTTCAAACAGCTTCTGATTGATCTTCGGGAGAATCTTGCGACCCAACATCGCTCCGAGAAACACCGCCGGAGCCAGCATCAGGTTGAAACCAAAACTGTCCGACGTGATCAGGCCGAGATCCACCATGAACGGAACTTTGAAACAGTTGAGCAGCAGGAAAAACACCGCACCGGTGCCGACATACTCCATCTTGGGCAGCCGCATCGCCAGCAGGTAAATCGCCATCAGCGGCCCCGCCGCATTCGCGATCAGCGTCGTAAAGCCCGCGAGCACGCCAATGGTCGGCGCAAACCATGCGCCATGCTCCGCGAGTTCACCCGGCTTCGCGCGCCAGCGACGCCACAACTGGATTGCCACCATCACCACGATAATCGTGCCGATGAGCAGCCGCGCCTGACGATCGTCGATCTTGCCCATCGCGAAATACCCAAGCACCACGCCCGCCGCCGTCCACGGTAGCAAGCGCCACACATGCGCCCATTTCGCATGCGAGCGATACGCCCACACCGCCACCACATCGCCGAAAATCAACAGCGGCAGCACGAACCCGCTCGATTGTTTCGCCGGGATCACGTTCGCAAACATCACGACGAACAACATGCCCAGGCCCGCGATGCCGGTCTTGGAAACACCCACCAGCAGCGCCCCGCCAAAAGCGAGCGCCAGTTGCCACGGTTCGAGGTTCATGCGCCTGCCTCCTTGGAAAACGTCCCGCCCTTAACACGAAAGACTTCCCATTCGCCCAATTCCGCATCGGGCAAACTCGTGCCCGTCGCAATGACCTGACGCGCCTCGCCGAGCGTCGCCCAAAAGCGACGGCGACGTTGCGGATCGAGTTCGCCCAACACGTCGTCGGCCAGCAGCAGCGGCTCCACGCCGGAACGCGCGCGGAAAAAACTCACCTGCGCCAGTCGCAGCGCCAGCACGAGGCTGCGTTGCTGGCCCTCGGAACCAAAATCCTTCGCCGCTCGATCTTCCAACGTGAACCCAAGGTCGTCGCGATGCGGTCCGGCCAGCGTGGTGCGAAACTGCAGGTCCCGCCCGCGACTGCGTTCGAACACGCCCAGCCACGCCGGCGCGTTTTCTGCGGTTACGTCGGGCGCATAACGCAGCCCGGCCCGCTCCGCCCCGTCGGCGATCTGCGAGTAAGCGACGGCCACGTGCTCCGCCAGTTCCGCAATGCCGGCGACGCGTTTCGTTTGCAGCTCGGCGGCGGCCATCGCCAGCGGTTTTTCAAAAGCGTTTAGTTCTCCGCTCGCATTGCCCCCACCGCTGCCGCGTTTCAGCAGCGCGTTTCGCTCGGTCAAAGATTTATGATACGCCTGCAACGCCCGCAAATAACCGGCGTCCATCGCCGCGAGCGTGAAGTCCAGCCAGCGCCGCCGCAGCCCGGGGGCACCGCGCACGAGTTGTTGGTCTTGCGAGGAAAACACCACTGTCGGAAAGCGTCCGAGATAATCGCCAAGCCGCGTCACGCGTTCGCCGTCGCACCACACTTCTTTGCCGGCGGGGCGTAGCTTGATGACGAGCTTCGTCAGCCCAAAGCGTTCATGTTCAAAATCACACGCCAACGCCGCCTCGGGCTGATCATGCGCGATGAGCACCCGGGTGTCCGCCGTGCGGAACGACCGCAACGCACTCACGAAGCCAGCCGCCTCCAGCAAGTTGGTTTTACCCTGGCCATTATCGCCGACGAAAAACTGCTGCCGCCCGTCGAATGCGAGTTCGGCCAGGGCAATATTGCGAAAGTTCTGCAGCGTGATCCGACGAAGGCGCATGAAGGTGGAGCGCGCATTAGGCCCGCATCGGCGCGCCACCGGAATCAAAATCCGACACAAAATCGACCGCCCCCTGGATTCATAAGCAAACCTGTGGCCAGAGTGCTCTTTTCCCTATAAATCGCTGCCAGCGTTTGCCATCCGCTCCAGCGTGATTCCACTCGCACCTTTATTTTACCATGCAGCTGAAACACGTCCTCCTCTCTACCTCGCTCACACTCGGCTTGGCGCTCTCAGGTTGTTCGAAAAAATCCACCGCTCCCGCTGCCGCCGCCCCCGTCGAGGTGGGCATTATCACGGTCGCCTCCTCGCCCGTGACGTTGACCCAAGAACTGCCCGGCCGCACCTCCGCCTTCCGCATCGCCGAGGTCCGCGCACGCGTGAGCGGCATCGTCTTGAAGCGCAATTTCACCGAGGGCGGCGACGTCAAGGAGGGCCAGCTTCTCTACACGATCGATCCCGCGCCTTACCAGGCCACGCTCGACAGCGCAAAGGCCAACCTCGCCCGCGCCGACGCCAATGCCGCCGTCACGCGTCTTCAGGCCGATCGCTTTAAGAAGCTCATCGAGGCCAAGGCCATCAGCCAGCAGGAATACGACGACGTCGCCGCCGCCCACCTCGCCGCCGAAGCCGATGTCGCCGCCGCCAAGGCCGCCACGCAATCCGCCGAGATCAACATCGGTTACACCCAGGTCACCGCGCCGGTCTCCGGCCGCATCGGTCGCTCCCAGGTCACCGAGGGCGCCTACGTTCAGCAAGGCACCGCGACGTTGCTCGCCACGATTCAGCAGCTTGATCCGCTCTACGTCGACCTCACCCAATCCAGCAACGAGGTCCTCCGTCTCCGCCGCGCGTTGGCCGAGGGCAAACTCCAGCGTTCCGGCGAAGGCGTGGCCAAAGTCCAACTGCTTCTCGACGACAACAGCGTCTACGCGCAAGAGGGCACGCTCCAGTTCTCGGATGTCACCGTGAATCCGTCGACGAGTTCCATCTCGCTGCGCGCGCTTTTCCCAAATCCCAAAAACGACCTGCTCCCCGGTATGTTTGTCCGCGCACGTCTCCAGGAAGGCAGCACGCCCGACGCGATTCTCGTTCCTCAATTCGCCGTCACTCGCAACACCAAGGGTGAAGCCACCGCGCTCGTCGTCGGTGCCGAAGACAAGGTCGAGCTACGTGTCCTCCGCACCGATCGCGCCGTGGGCAACCAATGGCTCGTGGCCGACGGCCTCAAGGTCGGCGACCGCGTCATCGTGCAGAATCTCCAACGCGTGCGTCCCGGCACGGTCGTGAAAGCGATCGCCGCCACCAACGTTCCCGCTTCCACGGTCGCCGCCCGCTAAACTCCCATGGCACGCTACTTCATTGACCGTCCCATCTTCGCATGGGTCATCGCCATCGTGATCATGGTGGCCGGCGTTCTCGCGATCATCGGCCTGCCGATCTCGCAATACCCGAGCATCGCCCCGCCTGCGATCACCATCAACGCCGCCTATCCCGGCGCGTCCGCCAAGACGCTTGAAGACACCGTCACGCAGGTCATTGAGCAAAAGCTCAACGGCATCGACAACCTCCGCTACATCGAGTCCACCAGCGACTCGGCTGGTAACGTCGCGATCACCCTCACCTTCGAGGGCGGCACCAATGCCGACACCGCGCAGGTGCAGGTGCAGAACAAACTCGCTCTCGCCATGCCGCTCCTCCCGCAGGAGGTCCAGCAACAGGGCGTGCGCGTCAACAAGTCGGTCCGAAACTTCCTCATGGTCGTCGGCTTCGTCTCCACCGACGGCACCATGAGCGCCTCCGACATCGGCGACTTCGTCGTTGGCTCCATTCAGGATCCGCTCAGCCGCGTGCCCGGTGTCGGTGACATCCAGGTATTCGGAACCCAATACGCGATGCGTATCTGGCTCGATCCCGACCGGCTGAATAACTTCCGCATCACCACCAACGAGGTCGCCGATGCCATCCGCGCTCAAAACGCCCAGGTTTCCGCCGGCCAGCTCGGCGGACTCCCCGCCGTTTCCGGCCAGTTGCTCAACGCGACCATCGTGGCCCAGACCCGCCTCGAAAGCGCCGAGCAGTTTGAGAAAATTCTCCTGCGCGTGAACGCCGATGGCTCGCGGGTTTTTCTCAGCGATGTCGCGCGCGTCGAACTCGGCAGCGAAAGCTACGCCACCAACGCCCGCTTCAGCGGACAGCCCTCGTCCGGCATGGCGATCCGTCCCGCCACCGGTTCCAACGCGCTCGAAACCGTCGACGCGATCCGCGCCAAGATCACCGAACTCGAGCCGTTTTTCCCGCCCGGCGTTAAAGCGGTGTTCCCCCTGGACACCACGCCATTCGTCCGCCTCTCGATTCATGAGGTGATCAAGACGCTCGTCGAGGCCGTCATCCTGGTGTTCCTCGTGATGTATCTCTTCCTGCAAAACTTCCGCGCGACGCTCATCCCCACCATCGCGGTGCCCGTCGTTTTGCTCGGCACCTTTGCCATCATGGCGATCGCCGGATTCTCCATTAACACGCTCACGCTCTTCGGCGTCGTGCTCGCGATCGGCCTCCTCGTGGACGACGCGATCGTGGTCGTTGAAAACGTGGAGCGCATCATGTCCGAGGAAGGGCTGTCACCGCTCGAGGCGACGCGAAAATCCATGGACCAGATCACCGGCGCCCTCGTCGGCATCGGCATGGTGTTGTCCGCCGTGTTCATCCCGATGGCGTTCTTCAGCGGCTCCACCGGCGTTATTTACCGCCAGTTCTCCATCACGATCGTTTCCGCCATGGCGTTGTCCGTGCTCGTCGCGATCGTGCTGACGCCCGCCTTGTGCGCGACCATGCTCAAGCCGATCGCCAAGGGCCACCACGCCTCCGATCGCGGCTTCTTCGGTTGGTTCAACAAGGTCTTCGATCGCAACGCCGACCGTTACGCGGCTGGCGTCGGCGGTCTCATCCGTCGCGGCAAACGCTCGATGTTGGTCTATGTCATCATCCTCGTCGTGCTCGGCTGGCTCTTCGTGCGCACCCCGAGCGGCTTCCTCCCCGCCGAGGATCAAGGCATCATGTATGTGCAAGGTCAGTTGCCCCCCGGCTCCACGGCCGAGCAATCCGACGCCGTTTTGCGCCAGATCGAACACCATTTCCTCGTGGACGAAAAAGACTCCGTCGAGGGCATGTTCGGCCTCACCGGCTTCAGTTTTTCCGGCTCCGGCCAGAATCAGGTGTTCGGTTTCATCCGCCTGAAAGACTGGGAAGAACGCACCCGCGCTGACCAAAAGATCACCGCGATCCAGCAGCGCGCGATGGCCAAGTTCTCCAAGATCAAGGAGGCGTTCACCGTGGCGTTCGTGCCGCCCGCCGTCTTCGAATTGGGCAGCGCCACCGGCTTCGATTTCCGTTTAACGGACAACGCCAATCAAGGCCACGAAGCCCTCATGGCTGCGCGCGATCAGCTGCTCGGTCTTGCCCGTCAAAATCCTGCGCTGGCCAATATCCGCGCCAACGGTCTCGACGACACGCCGCAATACCGCCTGGAGATCGACCAGCAAAAAGCCGGTGCGCTCGGGTTGTCGCTCGCTGACGTGAACCGCACGCTCTCCACCACGTGGGGTTCGTCCTACGTCAACGATTTCATCGACAAGGGCCGCGTGAAAAAAGTTTACCTCCAAGGCGACGCGCCTTTCCGCATGCAGCCCTCCGACATCGGTCGTTGGTATGTGCGCAACAACCTCGGCGAGATGGTTCCCTTCTCCGCCTTCGCGACCGCTCACTGGACGTTTGGCTCGCCCAAACTAGAGCGTTTCAACGGCACGCCTTCCGTGGCGATTCTCGGCGAACCGGCTGCCGGCCACAGCTCGGGTGAAGCGATGAACACCATCGTCGAGCTCTCGCAACAACTGCCTCCCGGCTTCGGCATCCAATGGAGCGGCCTTTCCTACGAGGAACGTCTCTCCGGCTCGCAAGCGCCCGCGCTCTACGCGATCTCCATCCTCATCGTGTTCCTGTGTCTCGCGGCACTCTACGAGAGCTGGTCGATCCCCGCGTCCGTCATCATGGTCGTGCCTCTCGGCGTCATCGGCACGCTGCTCGCCGCCCTGATGCGTTCGATGCCCAACGACGTTTACTTCCAAGTGGGCCTGCTGACCATCGCCGGTCTCTCCGCGAAAAACGCGATTCTCATCGTGGAATTCGCCAAGGAAAACTACGAAAAGGGCATGAGCTTGGTCGACTCGGCGGTCCACGCTGCGCGTCAACGCCTGCGCCCGATCTTGATGACGTCCCTCGCCTTCGGTCTAGGTGTGACGCCTCTCGCTATCGCCAGCGGCGCCGGCTCCGGCAGTCAAAACGCCATCGGCACGGGCGTGCTCGGCGGCACCATCACAGCCACGTTGCTCGGCATCTTCCTCGTGCCGGTTTTCTTCGTGGTCATCTTGCGACTGTTCCGCGTGAAACCCGCTTCGCACAAAACCGAAACGGCGCCCGCTCCCGCGCCGCACGCTCAACACTGAGCCGCACAACGACAACGTCCCATCCAACAAAAAAAAGGCCTCCGCTTGTGGAGGCCTTTTTATTGTGCCTGTATCAGGCGATCTCTTTCGCCACCGCGCCAAACGCTTCCGCCAACGCCTGCCAGTCCGCCTCGCTGGTGTCCCAGCCCGAGCTTACACGCACCACACGTTTTGCGTCCTCGGGCGATATTCCCAACGCCGCCAACACATGCGATGGACCCGCTTTTCCTGTCGCGCAGGCCGAGCCCGTCGAAACCTGGAAACCACGTTTGTCGAGCCGGGTGACCCACCGCGTGTTGTCCGCAAACGGCATGAGCAACGACACGGTATTCCAAAGCCGGTCAGCGCCCGCACCGATCACGCGCACGCCGGGCACTGCCGCCGCCATCGCACTCTCAAAACCGTCCCGCCATCGCACGCGCTCGGTCTCCTGAAAAACCTTCTTCTGCTCCGCATCGGCCAGCGCCGAGCCCATTGCCGCGATCGCCGGAAAATCCTCCGTGCCGCCGCGATGACCGCGCTCTTGTCCGCCGCCCAGTTGTCCGCGGAGCCCCTCCGACTGCGGAGCGAGCTTGAGCAGGCCCACGCTCTTCGGTCCGCCAAATTTATGCGCCGCGCCGATCACAAAGCCGTCTCCGCCCATGCCGCCCGCGGGGAGTTTCCCCAACCATTGCGAAGCGTCGCATAAATACGCCACGCCCGCTTCACGGCAGAGCGTCGCGACCTCTGCCCACGGTTGAAGCACGCCCGTTTCGTTATTCGCCGCCATGAGCACAACGGCCCGAACCTGTGGCAGCACCGCCCGCAAAGCATCCAGGTTCACCACGCCGTCCGCATCCACTTCAAGCCAGCGCACGCGCTCGCCGAAAAAATGTTTAACCGGCTCGAGCACGCAGGGATGCTCCGTTGGATTCACCGCGATCAACGCGTCAGCCGGCAAGGTCTTCGCCCACCATGCCAGCACCATGTTCGCCGCCTCGGTCGCACCTGACGTAAACACATAACGCTCCGCCTCGTCACCAAGCAGGATCGCAAACTTCTCCCGTGCCGCATCGAGCCGGATCTTTGCCTGCGCGCCCGTGCG
>JBEVND010000351.1:0-3497 GCA_040508285.1 Rariglobus sp.
AAACACACACTCTAATTGCCGTCCGGGTCGGTAATCCGGCGACTCTTACCATAATGAGCACATCCACTCCCTTCCTCAAACAGCACTACACCGAGCAGGTCGTCCCCGCTTTGGTGAAGACGCGCGGCTACAAGAACACCCACGAGGTTCCCAAGATCCTCAAGGTCTCCGTCAACACCGGCATCGATGCCGAGGCTGACAAGAACCAGATCGCCGACATCCAGCGCGATCTCGCAGCCGTCGTCGGTCAGAAACCCGTCCTCTCGAAGTCCAAGAAGGCGATCTCCAACTTCAAGCTCCGCCAGGGCCAGGTCGTCGGCGCTCACGTCACCCTCCGTGGCGAGCGCATGTGGGACTTCCTCTATCGCCTCCTTGCCGTTGCTCTCCCCACCATCCGCGACTTCCGCGGCGTCGGCTCCAAGCTCGACGGTCAGGGTAACTACAACCTCGGTATCTCCGACTTCACCATTTTCCCGGAAATCACCGTTGAAAACGTGAAGAAGGCCATGGGCCTCGACATCACCATCGTGACCTCCGCGTCCAACGACGACGAAGGCCGCGAACTCCTGAAGCTCCTCGGTATGCCCTTCCGCCGCACTGAGGCGCAGGTCGCTGCTGATGCCGCTGCTGCCAAGACCAACGCTGCTTAATACTTTTCGCCATGCCGAAGACCTCCGCCATCAATCGTAACGAGAAGCGCAAAGCTCTCACCGCCAAGTTCGCGCCCCTCCGCGCCGAGCTCAAGGCCATCCTCGCCAACCCTGCCACGCAGGACGAAGAGTTTTTTGCCGCTCAGAAGAAGCTCCAGAAGCTTCCCCGCAATTCTTCGAAGATCCGCATCCGCAACCGTTGCTCCATGAGCGGCCGTCCGCGTGCGTTCATTCGCAAGTTCGGCGTTTCCCGTATCACCTTCCGTGAGCTCGCCTTGAACGGCAAGATCCCGGGCGTGACCAAGTCCTCCTGGTAAACTTTCCGGGCCACGGGGGTCGGATATGACCCGCGCGCCCAATTTAAAAACATCCACCATGACAGATCCCGTCAGCGATTTCTTGACCCGCCTGCGCAATGCGTCGAAGGCCGGTCTTGCCGAGTGCGTCTCGCCGCACTCCAAACTCAAGGAAAGCCTCGCGGCGATCCTTAAATCCGAAGGCTTCGTTTCCGAAGTCTCCACCGGTTCCGATGACAAAGGTCACAAGACCGTCGTTGTGAAGCTCAAGTATGTCGACAAGGCGCCTGCGATCACGAATCTCTCGCGCGTTTCGACCCCTGGCCGCCGTCTCTACTACAGCTACACGGAAATTCCCCGCGTGCTGAACGGTCTCGGCATCAGCATCCTTTCGACTTCGAAAGGTCTCCTTAAGGATCAGGACGCCCGTCGCCAGAAGGTTGGCGGCGAACTGCTCTGCAACGTCTGGTAACCCTGGAGAACATCTATCATGTCACGCGTTGGTAAAGTTCCCGTTATCATTCCCGACAAGGTGAAGGTCGAAATCAAAGGCCACACCGTTTCCGTCGAAGGCCCCAAGGGCAAGGTTTCCAAGACCTTCGCTCCCGTCGTCAAGATCGATCAGGCTGACAAGAAAGTCACCATCGCTCCTCTCGATGACAGCCGTTTCTCCCGCGCCATGTTCGGCACCGTTCGCTCGGTGATCGCCGGTATGGTCAAGGGTGCCTCTGAAGGCTTCGTCAAGGATCTCGAAATCCAGGGCGTCGGTTTCAAGGCAAACCTCAAGGGCAAGGTCCTCGACCTCGCTCTCGGCTATTCACACGCCATCCTTTTCGACATCCCCGAGGGCATCAAGATCACCGTCACCGACCAGACCAAGGTCAAAGTCGAGGGCGCTGACAAACAGCTCGTCGGAAAAGTCACCGCGGAAATCCGCAGCTATTATCCGCCCGAGCCCTACAAGGGCAAAGGTGTCCGCATCGTTGGCGAACGCGTCCGCCGTAAAGAAGGCAAGACGGTCGCTTAACGTTTATCCAAACAATTTATCTGCTCTCAAGGGCTGTATAACCCATGAATACTATCCGCAAAGCCGACCTCCTGCAAAAGCGTCGTTGGCGCATTCGCAAGAAGGTCTTCGGCACCGCCGCTCGCCCCCGTCTTGCCGTCCGCTTCACCAGCAAGCACATCTACGCCCAGGCGATCGACGACGAGACCGGCACCACGCTCGCGTTTCTCTCGAGCCTCGATGCCGACCTGCGCAAGCAGAAGCTCGGTTCCAACCTCGCCGGCGCCAAGTCCCTCGGCGTTGCCTTTGCCGCCAAGGCCAAGGCCGCTGGTCTCTCCTCCGTCGTGTTTGACCGCTCCGGCGCTCTCTACCACGGCAAAGTCAAAGTCTTCGCAGATGCCGCCCGCGAAGGTGGTCTCGCATTCTAATAAATATGAGCACTATTCCCTCCGCCGCCCCTTCCAGCGAGCAGCAGCAACAGCGCCCGCCTCGTCGCGAGAACCGCGGCCCCCGCGAGGTTCCAAAGTCCCTCGATGAGCACGGCAACGAGCTCGTTGAGAAGATTGTCTTCATCAACCGCTGCGCCAAGGTGGTCAAAGGTGGCCGTCGTTTCAGCTTCGCCGCTCTCTCCGTTGTCGGTGACCGTAAGGGTCGCGTCGGCATCGGTTACGGCAAAGCCAACGAGGTTCCTGACGCCATCAAGAAGAGCACCGAAAACGCGAAGAAGAACTTCGTGAACGTGAAGCTCAAGGGCGACACCATCCCCCATGACGTCATGGGTATTGCCGACGGCGGCAAGGTCCTCCTCAAGCCGGCATCGACGGGCACTGGCTTGATCGCCGGTGGTGCCGTTCGCGCCGTCCTCGAAGCGGCCGGTATCAAGAACATCCTCACCAAGTCCAGCGGCTCCAGCAATCACATCGCTGTGGTGCATGCGACCCTCAACGGTCTCCTGCAGCTCCGTCTGGCCGAGCAGATCAAAGCCGTTCGTTCGGCCTGATTGCTTAAATAAAAATCCGAGTCCCACTCTGCGTTAAGCAGGGTGGGGCGACCCTCCCAGGAAAAATCATGAAACTTCACGAACTTAAGAACGTTAAAGGCGCGGTTCACCGCAAGAAGCGCGTCGGCTGCGGCGAAGGCGGCGGCCACGGTAAGACCTCCGGTCGCGGTGGCAAAGGTCAGTCGGCTCGTTCCGGCTCCTCCATCCGTCCCGGCTTCGAAGGCGGCCAGATGCCCCTTTACCGTAAGCTCCCGCATCGCGGCTTCAACCAGACTGCGTTCCGCAACGCTCCCGAAGTCGTCAACATCGGCGAATTCGCCAAGCTCGACGCCAGTATCACGGAGCTCAACTCCGCTGTGCTCGCCAAGGCTGGTCTCGTCCGTGGTGACAAGAGCCTCCTCAAGGTGCTCGGCACCGGCGATCTGAACCGTGCGTTCAAGGTCACCGCCGCCAAGTTCTCCGAGACGGCCAAGGCCAAGATCGAGGCCGCTGGCGGCCAGGCCATCGTCGCCTAATTATAGGTGCAGGCCGCGCGAATTTAAATC
>JBEVND010000375.1:0-3146 GCA_040508285.1 Rariglobus sp.
CGGTGCTGTTGGCTCGCCCTTTAACGCGAAAGCGTTCCTCGGCACCGCCATCACTGCGGGCACTGCGGTCTTCGACATCACCGGCGGCGGCAGCGCGGTCAACGCTGCGAAGTTGAAGAAACTCTACTTCAAGTTCTTCCCCGGTTTCGCCTACGAGTTCCTGCCGAGCGACATCCTCACCGCGAATACCGACGAGAAGTATCTGCTCATCGTCAATCCGCGCGGTGGCCCCGGCGGTGACGGCAAGATCGGCATGTATGCCTTCACCACCCATAACGGTAACAAGATCACCATCACCAAGCGCCTCGGCGCGGCTGCCGCTGGCGACCGCGTTACCACGCTCGGCTCGGTGACTTGGGATTCTGGTGTGTGGGCCGGCAAGCACACCGATGCTCACCCGATCGGCTCGACGATCATCTACTGCAACGCCAAGGGCACGCCTATCGGTGACACGATCATCATGGGCGCCGGTGCCGCGTTGCGTGGTTACGGCAAGTATCGCAACCGCCGCACTTCGGAGTCGAAGAACGGTGATTTCGTTCACTACCGCTACATCACCTCGGTGTTCGGTCAGGCTCTCCGCAAGGACGTGCAGCAGCGCATTCCGGGCTACATCCGCCTCCGCCACGCGATCCGCTATCCCGGCCTCGGCATCCCCGAGACGGTCTAAGCGACGGTCGTCTGTTCGAGCGCATTCCTCTCGCGAGGGGTGCGCTCCCTACAGCCTATCGGCTCTTTATGAAGAAGCTCATCATCGCCATCCAGAAAAGCGTCAACGTGCACGGCCTGCGCGTGAAGCGTTTCCAGTATGATCCTGCGCTGAAGGTGCATGTCTGGGAATCCCGCAAGATCGCCCTTGAGGACTTCAATGCGGTCGCGAAACCGGTGTTCCTCGAGAGCGCCAATCTGAATCCGTTTGTCATGGTCGTGGATGATACCGATGAAGCCGCGCCGACTCCTGACGCTGCGGCCCCCGTCGTGAATCTCACCGGCGAGGTCGAGCGCCTGAAGACGGAACTGAAGGCCGTGACCGCCGAGCGCAACGCGCTCTACTCCGCGCTGAATCCTTCGGTCGACGTGCCATTCACCGCCGCTGCTCCCGTTAAGAAAAACTGAGCATGTCGATCACCGTCCAGGCCGCAGGGAAAGACCTCCTGAGTAAACTCGGGATCATGCCGGGCGAATCCGTTTCGGATCTCGCTAAGGCTGATGTCGTGCAGGCTTTGAACTGGGCGCTGCAAACGATGTGGAAGGCGGGCGCGGAGTATTTCACCCGTGAGGCGATTCCCGTCACGCTGATTGCCGGTCAATCGTCCTATGCACTGGCGACGACGACTCAGGCGGTGCTCGGTCCAGTGAAAACGCGGGTAGGGCACTTGCTGCGCCGCGTGGTGGATTTTGGCGACGTCCAGAATTTCGGGATGCTCTACATGGGGCAGAACATTCCGCAGATGCCGAACGGCGCACCTTTGGGCTTCCACGTTCGCGATGCACGCACTGACGCGGACAACCCGCATCTGGTCACGTTGTTCGTGATGCCGGCGCCTGATGCTGATGCCGTGATCGCGCATTCACCGCTTTCGGTGGACGGCGTAAAAATCTGCGCGAGCTACACGGTCGCCGACCTCGAAAGCACGGCTAAGATCCAAGTAGCAGAGGGCTATGCGGAGAGTCTTTTCCTTCCGCTGGCGCGCATGCAAATCACGCGGTCGGTGTTGTTCAGCCAGTCGGAGAATCTTCCGCGCATCCTCGAGGACGCACAGTTGGCGATGCAAACGCTGGGGCTCGAGCCAGCACAGAAACCCGATGGCGGCGGACCTAAAGCGCAATGACCATCGTTGAAGCACTTTCCCAGTTGGCGAATCGCTACTCGTCCGCGCGGTATGCGGGGCTGAGCGCGCAGGGCATCAAAGAGGGCATCGACGCGTTAAACGCGGGGATGATGGACCTCTATCGTTTTCTGCCGGATCATCACAAGTCGATGCAGTTGCCGCTTGCCGTGGAGTCACCGCGAAGCGTCACGATTTCCCCGGTTAACGAGTCGGCTACGCTTTCGACGGTTGGTTTTCAGGGCAAAGATGCTGGGCGAACCGTGATCGCGAGCGGTGATGAAATCTGGCATCGGGTTGCGGGCGAGAGCGCGCTGCGGGACATCTGGCTGGGAGCTACGGGAGTAACCGCTGCGACGGTGTATCATGATTTCGTATACGGTAACGACTATCCGTTCGATCGGTTGAAGACTGACCCCGTGATTCTCGAAGGCCGGACTGAAACCCGCCTGCGGTTGATAAATCCGAATGAGCAGGATCGCGCATGTCAGAGCATCGGCACGCCCCGCTACTACTGGCTCGAGTCGTGCGGGGTGAGTCAGGGCGATGAACTCGTATGCGCGATTCGTCTGCTGCCGCTGCCAGATCGTGCGTATCGCCTCCGGGTGCACGCGTCTTACTGGCCGAAGCGCATCCTTTTCACCGACGTCCCAGGCAACGCGAACCTCCCCATTCCCGACATGGCGGCCGACGACTTCATTAAGCTCTCGGCGGCGCACACGATTGGACTGCAGGGATGGAGCGAGGTTTCGGCAACCACGGTGCTTGAGCAGGCCGGAACCGCACGCGGTAACGTGTCGCAACATCCGCAGAGCGTCGGTCGACCCCGTAACCGGGTCGGAACGCCACGCGGCTACTAAAACTTTCGGAGTCCAATACAAAAAAGCATAATCCAAATGAGCATCACGCCCAACTATTCCACCGCCAAGAGCCCGATTAAAAACCTGATCGCGCTGCTTGTTGCCTGCGCCATCCAGCCCCGATCCAGTTCCTTCGAGCCCTTGCAGGCGCAGGTAAGCCTGTCGCTTTCCTCGCGTCTCGATGCGCAAGAAAATTCCACCGCGATCACCGCGTATGGTGCGGGCACGGCGCTGGCGACTGCTGGCGCTGGCACCTACACCGGCGCACTGCTCGCTGGCGGCGTGATTCTTCGCGATCCTGCTGGCGCGAGTCGCACCGATACGACCGCGACTGCGGCCCAAATCATAGCCTCGCTCGGACTCAGCCAAAACTACCAAGAGAAGTCCGTTCTCGTGGTGAACACCGCTGATGCGGCTGAGACCATCACGCTTGCTGGCGGCACCGGCGTAACGCTCA
>JBEVND010000418.1:0-3952 GCA_040508285.1 Rariglobus sp.
CGGTGTTCACGGCATTGGAAGAGTCGACGGTTTATCGTGACAAGGCGCTGATGTATCGGTCGATGGCGGCCCAGCAGGCCAACCAGCCCGAGGTGGCGATTGATGCGCTTAACCGGTTGCTGGCAATCGCTCCGCGCGATGCGGATTGGGCGGACTCGGCGCTGACGTTGATCGCGCTGCAGCTTCAGCAGAAAAACCCTGCGGCGGCCAGTCGCGGTCTGCAGCTCCTGCGCGGCAGCCTCAACACGGTTGATAACCTTGCTGGTCTCAACGTCCTGAGCTTGCAGCTCGGCGACACCTTGCTGGCGGCGAATGATCTCTCGGGTGCGCTGGCGGCGTATCGCACGGTGTTACCGCGGTCCGAGCTCCTGCGTCTGCAGAAGCAACGCACGGCTCGCATGGAGGCGCTGCTTGCCCGTCAAAAAGCTCTTTTCCGTGGCTCGGTGACCGATGCGGATGCCTCGCGTCGTTTAGAGAGCCGCATCAAGGCCACCAAAGAAGCGTTGGATGAAATCGCCAAGCGGGCTGATTACGACGCCACGTTATTTTATCGTTTGGGCCACACCTTTCTCCTTCGCGGCGGTGCGTGGGAAGCGGCGATCGTGCTGGAGCGTTTGCTCAAGGAGTATCCGCAGGCAGAGGAGCGCGAGCAGGCTTATCTGGAACTCGTCCGCGCGTATGCCGACACGGGTCGTGTCGATCGCATGCGCACCGCGTTGGATGATTTCATGCGGGTGATCCCAGACAGCAAGCTGCTGCCGCAGGCGCTATATGTCGCCGCGCAGACCGCGTTTGATCGTGGTCGCACCGAGATGCAGCTGGAATTTTTGACGGTCGGCGTGACACGCTTTCCTGATGCGGAACTCACCGAGTTCATGTTCCTCATGCAGGCCAACGCGCATTTTGCCGGTGGTCGTTTTGAGGATGCCAAAGTTTCCGCCCAAGCTTACACCAATAAATATCCCACGGGACGTTTTGCCGAGGACGCCACCTACCTGAGCGCGATGGCGACGTTGGTTTTGGGTCGTGCCGAAGAAGCGATTAAGGAAATCAACGCCTACATCGCCAAGTTCCCTGAGGGGCGTTTTGTCGCCGATGGCCGCTACCGCATCGCCGCCGCGCAATACGCGATGCAGGACTACCCAGCCGCCGAGAAGCAGCTCGATGCGTGGCTTAAGGATTTCCCCGCAGACCATCCGCAACGTGGCGAGGCACTCTCTACTCAGGGCGACGTGTATGCCGGCGAGGGCCGTATCGACGATGCCATTGCCAGCTACCGCGCGGCGATGGCGACCACGCTCTCCGACGATCAACTTGGCTACGTGTTGGATGAGCTCACGAAGCACTATCAATCGAAGCGCGACTTCAACACCGCCTCGGTGATGTGGGAGGATTTTGCCCGCGAAAATCCGGATCATCCGTTTGTGATCAATGCGGCTTACTGGATTGGCCGCCTTCGTTCGCGCGAAGGTAAGATCGATTCCGCCGTGACGCAGATGGGCGATATCGCCCGTCGTTACATCACCGATCCCAACCGCGATGCGGTGGAGCGCTTGCTCACGCAGATGGCGACGCTGCTCGCCCGTAATCCCCGTCCGGGCCCCGATGGCGTGCGTCCTCCGGCGCCTTCCAACGAAGAGATTGCCGCGCGCGTCCGTCGCGAACTTGTTTCCGGCCAGAACGCGCAGCAGCCGACGGTCCGTGCCCGCGTTCTTTTCACCGAGGCGGAAGTCGCGTCGCTCCGTAAGAACCCCGCGCTCCGCGATGAGCTGCTCTCCAAGATCGGCGATGAGATTGCTCCCGAGGCGCTTCCTCCCGGCTTGCTGGGCCGGGTGGGTGACCTCTTGCGCGAACAAGGCAAGCTGGACCGCGCCCGCGCGTGTTATGATCAGCTCGTGCTGCGTTATCCACGCTCGATGTATGCGGATTTTGGTTACGTAGGCTTGGGCGAGCTGGCTTACTCGGCGGGCGACTACGAAAACGCGCTGATTCATTTCACCAACGCGATCGATCGCGCTGGCGCTCGTTTCAAGTTGCTTGAGGCCACGCTGGGCCGCGCAAAGACGCTGCTCGCCAATGGCCGCCTGGATGCCGCGAAGGAGCTCTTTGAGCAGATCGCAGGCAATCGTTCGTGGCGCGGCGAGGCGACGGCGCAGAGCATTTATTCGCTCGGCGAGATTCTCCTCAAACGCGGTGGACAAGAGGATCTCGCGCAGGCGCAGGCGCATTTCCAGCGCGTGTATATTTCCTACAAGAAGTTCACGCCTTGGGTAGCACGCGCCTACATCAGCAGCGGCGAAACGTTTGAGAAGCTCGGCCAGGTCAAGGAAGCGATCGGCACTTACCAGGAGATGATCCGCAACCGCGACCGGTTCACCTCATATCCGGAACTCGCCAAGGCGGAAGAACGACTCCGGGTGTTGCAACAGTCCACCGGTGTTTCAGCGACCGCCACCCAAGGAGGCTCATCATGAAATTATTCCTGAGTGCATGCATCGCGTTGGTGGCGGTCTCGCCGCTGTGCGCGCAGCGTTATATTTTGAAGGACGGCCGGGCGCTGAATGCTTCCGATGTCGCGCTAAGCGGCAGCAACCTGGTTCGTTCCATGGCGGGCGGCGGAGCTGAGATTTCGTATCCGCTCGCGCAGGTTGCCCGTCTTGACTGGCCTGAACCCGCAGAAATCGAGGAGGCCCGCTTGTTGGTTGCCGCTGGCAAAGGCGCCGAGGGTGAGGCCAAGATTGTTCCCATTTACAACCAGTTCGCGCCCTTCTCGAAGGTTCCCGGTTCTTGGTGGAGCAGTGCGGCGTTGATTCGTGCCCGTGCGTTTCTTGATCAAAAGAAAAACGATGAGGCCGAGCGTGCGGCGCGTGAGCTGATGTCGGGCTCGACCGATGTGGAAACGGTAACCGCCGCGCAATTGATCATGGCCCGTATCCAGATGTTGCAGGACAAAGCTGACATCGCCGATGCCATGCTCGATGAGATCATGCGCAAGGATGCGTCGTCGGAGATCGAGGCGCGTGCGGCGATCCTGCGTGGAGACATCGCCTACGGCCGTAAGGAATTTGAGAAAGCGTTAGAGTTCTACCTTCAAGTGCCGGCCTTCTACGGCACCGAGGAAGCGGTGATGCCCGTGGCTCTTCTGGGCAGCGCCCGTTCCTACCGTGGTTATGGTGATCCTGCACGTGCCGAGCGCGCGTTTCTGGATATCATCGTGACTTATCCCGATAGCGCCGAGGCAGCCGCCGCGAAAACGGAGTCTGCCAGCCTGTAATTTTTCTTTGCCCAACTTAGCTTACACCTCTTGCGAATTATGAAATCCAACGTCCGCCGCCTCGCCGGCATCGCCGCCCTCATCACTGCCAGCCCGCTTGCCTTGCTTGCTCAAGGGGCCGCGGCTGCTGCGCCCACTGTCGTTAAGAAGTCGCTCCTTCAGGAGTTGAGCGCACCTGCGATCATCCCGCTCTGGATCTGTTCCGCGCTGATCGTCTATCTCGTCATCGATCTCTACATGAAGACGGCGCACAAGCAGTTCGTGTCGCCGACGGCGGTCGAGGCGTTCCGCTCTTACTTCCGCGCCGGCGACTATCGTGGTGCCTACGTCTGGGCGCAGAACAACCCCGGTATTCTGGCCAACGTCATTCACGCCGGCCTCAAGCACGCCCCTAGCGGCAAGCAAGCCGCCGAAGAAGCCATGGGCTCCGCCATCATCGGCGAAAACTCCCGCTTCCAGAGCAAGATCGCCTATCTCTCCGTCATCGGTGTTATCGCGCCCATGATCGGCCTCACGGGCACGGTTATCGGCATGATTCAAGCCTTCGCGGCGATGGGCCAGGCCGGTGCGGCCGATCCGTCCAAGCTTTCGGGCGCTATCGGTCACGTGTTGCACGCGACGGCCTCCGGTCTCGCGGTTGCGATTCCGGCGTTCGTGTTCTACTATCTCATCCGTAAC
>JBEVND010000439.1:0-5848 GCA_040508285.1 Rariglobus sp.
TGCACGCGTTGCTCAACGCAGCCCGCCTGCTCATCAGCCGCAGCGCCCGCGGAGCACACATTCCGGTAAAGGGCTTCACGCAGGCGATCATGCTCATCGCCTCGATCATCGTCGGCGTGTTCATCCTCGCGCAGTTGATGGGCAAGTCACCCGTCTATTTCCTCTCCGGCATCGGCGCGCTCACCGCGATCATCATCCTGATTTTCAAGGACGCCATTCTCGGCTTCGTCGCCGGCATCCAGATTTCGGTCAACCAGATGGTGCGCGTCGGCGACTGGATCGAGATGCCGAAGAACGGCGCCGACGGCTTCGTTATCGATGTGTCGCTCACGACCGTGAAGGTGAGCAACTGGGACAAAACCATCACGACGATCCCGACCTACTCGCTCATTTCGGACTCGTTTAAAAACTGGCGCGGCATGTTTGAGAGCGGCGGACGGCGCATCAAACGCTCGCTGCTTATCGACATGCAGACGGCCGGTTTCGCCACCGAGGAACAGCTCGCCCACTGGAAAAAATTCCGCCTGCTCAGGCCCTATCTCGACGGAAAACTGGCCGAGATCGCCGATGAAAATTCACAGCGCGGCGAAGACCTGGGCGTGCTGGGCAACGGCCGCCGACTCACCAACATCGGCACCTTTCGCGCCTATTGCATCGCGTATCTCAAAGCGCACCCCGGTATCCACCAGGACATGACGTTTCTCGTTCGCCAGCTGCAGCCCACGGAAAACGGCGTGCCGATTGAAATCTACGTGTTCACCAAGGATACCCGCTGGGCGTTTCACGAAGGCGTGCAGGCCGATATCTTCGATCACTTGCTCGCCGTCATCGACCAGTTCGGCCTGCGCGTTTTCCAGACTCCGTCCGGCTACGACATCGGCGGCGCGGTCAAACTCCTGCGCGACAAACCGCACGCAGGGCCGCCCGCCTGACGCGCTGCGCTCACTTAATGCCCAAGGAAAACTGCCCGGTTTCGCCGGGCGTTTTTTTTGCCACTCGCTGCACCACGGGCTTTCGTCCCGGCGGCTGGGTGCGTTGCTCGATGAGGATGCGTGCGAGTTGGCCGGTGCCGACACGGGCAATCTCGTCGTGCGTCGCCTCGGTGAGGATGTAGCGCTCGTTGCCGATTCCTTCGAGGAGACGAGCGTGCAGCTCCTTCACGGCCTTCGCGCTGTCGTCGACTCCGAGCAGGTCCGACAACACTTCCGCGAGCGGCAGCACCATCATCCAAGGCGGCGCATCAATGGGAAACACCGGCTCGGAGCGACTCGCGATCTGTTCGATGCGATCACGTGAACCCATGGCGAGTGCCCGTTCACACTGCGGGCAGCGCATCGCATTAAAGGAATCCTGGCAGCCTCCACACCAGTTGCGGAAGTAGCGCGTGCGCTCGATCGGATATTTCATCGTGCCCGTCACACGACCGGGACCTTCGCCCCGCAGCGCAGCGAAGATCGCGTCAAACGTCGTCGCGTTTTCGATCATCGTCACCTCGCGTCCGATGTTATCGAGCGAGTGCGCGTCGGAATTCGAAAACAACCGCCGTCCGTCCATCGTTTCCACGCGGCGGCACATCGGTGGCGTCGAGGTGAGGCCGGTTTCCACCAAAGTCACGTGCGACGCGAGTGAGCCAAATAAATCAGCCGGCGTCTGACCACCTCCCTGACTTCCACAAATCGAGAAAAACGGATTCAGCCAATGTGCCGGGGCGAACTGACAACCGTCGCCGTGCTCCAATGCCATTTCGAGAAGTTGCTCTGAGGAGAGCCGCACGCGAGGGCGACCTTCGTTGAGATCACCATAAGGCTCGAGCTTCCGGTGAAACGCCCACGCCGAATCAAACGAGGAAAAATAGACGAGATGATGCGGCCCGCGCAGCTCCGCGGTGCCGGCAGGCGAACAGTGAATCTCGGTGCTCAGCAGAAAACGCAGCGGCCGCCGCAGTTTTTCCGGCAACTGCATCCACGCGGCTTCGCCCATTTCCTTGGAGAGCGCGAATAATCCCGGCTGGTCCTTCACCGGCCGCAGGCCTGCTTCCAATTCATGCAACCAATCCGGCTGCACGCAGTCGCCCGTGCCGATGATGTCCACGCCTTTGCGCCGCGCGTGCAGCGAGATGTTTTCCAGCGTCATCGCCTTCGACACCGCGCTCGCATACTTCGAATGAATGTGGAGATCTGCGGCGAGGGACATTGAAACTTAAACGGATTCAAAAAGGCGGGGCCCCGCAACAGATCGTAGCGACCAAACGCAAAAAAACCGGCTCCCGTTAAGGAGCCGGTTTCGAGCAACTCGATCAGCGATACTTAATCGATCTGTGATCAGGCGCTGACTGAGTAATTTTTAGCGGGCGAAGGCGACGCGGTTGGCCTCGGAATCCGTGGCGCGGGGGCCAGCGGTGTTCTGCGAGATGTCACCGATGACGCGGACGCGCTCGTTACCGCGGTCAACAACCTCGATGTTTTCGCTGCGGACGCGCTCGTTGACGTCCTGGCGGCTGGATTCAACCGTGACGTAGGCGAGGACTTGGTCGGTCTGCACAGTCTTGTTGATGACGACCTCTTCGCGGGTGATCGGGAGGAGGATTTCGCCCTCTTCGAAATCAGCAGGCATGCTGGCGGTGGCGCTCAGCGAACCCTCAGGAACGCGCTCGAGAACAAGCATCTCGCGGCGGAGTTCGACGGGCTGGTTGATGGTCTCGGTCTTGACGACCTTACGGAGGCGGACGGTGCCGTCGGTGACGGTGCGCTTGCTGACGTTGACGGACTCACGCTTGAGGGGGATGACAACTTGGTCGTCCTTGATCTCGGTAGCGTTCATCGCGGTGATCGTGCGGCGCTCGCCACGGTTGTCATTGGCGACCGTGGTGGTCGTGGCGGTTTGTTGCTTGTCGGCCTTGATCTCAATCGTGCCGATGTCGCGGGAAGGCGTGCCAGGCGTATAGACGCCGGCGCTGTTGCGGGGCGTGCTGGCTCCGCGGGAAGTGGTGTCGGCGGCGCTTTCAGCGGCGATCACATAAGAAGCGGTGCCGGCGAAGGCGGCGAGGAGGGCGAGCTTGGCGGCGTTAGAAACAGTAGAAGACTTGGTTTTCATGGCGGGTTGTATCTTGGATTTTATTTTCTCTTGGTGTGCTTGCGGTGATTAGGAACGAACTTCAGGTCTGCGGGGTTTCCGCTCTCTGTCGCTCGGTGATGTGACCATTAAACACTTTTCCCGCACTTCCCGCCATAGGTCGCCACCTCCTTGACGTCGTGGGCAATCAACCAGCCCGAAAGGAAGGAACGATACCGATGGCCCATGAGATTATTCCCGTAGGGGTAATGTCCGGTTCCCCCAGTGAGCGATCAAAAGACACTAAACAGTAGGAACTTAACTCTGCCGATAAAATCCGCCGCCTACTGCGGCTAACGCATCACGCCTTCGTTAATTCGATCCAAAAGCTCGAACCTTCGCCTTCGTTGGAAACCACGCCCGCACGGCCGCCCATGCGTTCCGCGCCTTTTCGAACGATGGAAAGACCAATTCCCGTTCCGCCGTAATCGCGGCCGTGCAAACGCTCAAAGACGCGGAAGATCCTTTCTTGGTGATGCGTTGCGATCCCGATGCCGTTGTCCTCCACCCAAAGGCGCGTCATTTCACCGCGATCTTCCGCTCTGAATCTCACGTGTGGGGAGCGCCCAGGCGGCACAAACTTCAACGCATTGCCCAACAGGTTTGCGAGGATCTGGCCAAGCGTCGCCTCGTGGGCGATCACCACGGGCAAGGAGGACCCGATCTCGAGCCATGCGCGTCGCGCGCCGATGTCGGCCTCGAATTGCTGCATCGCGATCTGCCACGCACCGGCCACATCCACCGGCGCGAGCTCGAGCTCCGACCTCGTGACGCGCCCATAAGCCAGCAGGTCCAAGACCAACGCATCCATCGTGCCCGCCGCGCGCGCGATCCGCTTCGCATACAACTGCGTGTTCTCGGCGCCGCCTTCACCTTGGTCCTCCAACAACATCTCCGCGAAGCCCTGCATCGAGCGCAGCGGTGCGCGCAGGTCGTGGGCAATTGAATACACGAGCGTTTCCAACTGGCTGTTCGACTCGGTCAACTCCGCCGTGCGCTCCGCCACCAAGCGCTCGAGCTCCTCCTGCGCCGCGCGGCGTTCCGTGATGTCGACACACGAACCGATGTAGCCGGTGAACTCGTTGCCGGCGCCATATGCGGGCGCGCCGCGGCACAACCACCAGCGCCAGGCCCCGTCGTGGCGCCGCACGCGATATTCAGCTTCAAAGTCCTCGCGCACATCGAAGCTTTTCGTGAACGCGTTCAAGCAGCCGCTTAAATCGTCGGGATGAATCGATCGCTCAAAACTCCGGCCCAACTCCTCACCCAGTGAGTGTCCGGTGAACTCGAGATAGGTCTTATTCACCCACACGCAGGCCTTGGTCACATCCGTCATCCAAATCGGCACGGGCGCGCTGTCGCTCATGCGGCGGAAGCGCTCCTCGCTCTGCCGCAAGGCGGTCTCCACGCGCTTTCGCTCGATCGCGATGGCGGCCGTGCGCGTGGCGGTGCGCACGACCTTGAGGTCCTCTTCGTTGGGCTCACGCGCTTCCGAGTAATACTGGGCAAACGTGCCGAGCAACCGCCCGCCTTGCGTGGAAAAAATCGGCATCGACCAGCACGCGCGCAACCCGTGACCCAACGCCGCTTCACGTGCGACAACCCAGCGCGGATCGATCGCGATGTCGGCCACGGCCACCGGCTGTTTGAAAAACGCCGCCGCTCCGCATGAGCCCATCATCGGCCCGATCGTCATGCCATTCACCATTTGGTTATAGGCTTCGGGCAGGTCGGGCGCGGCTCCGTGACGAAGATGCACGCCATCTTCGTCCATGAGCAGGATGCTAGCGCGCATCGGAACCTCGGATTCCAACTGCACCATGCGAACGAGTGCCTCCAACACTTCGCCGAGCGGGCGATCCTCGGCCATGAATAACAAAACCTGACGCTGCGCTTCTCCGATCGCCTCGGTGCGTTTCCGCTCGGTGATGTAGCGCGTCGATCCCGCCACGCCGACTACCGAGCCGTTTTTGGCGAAGACGGGATTATACGTGTATTCGTGATAATCGATCACCCCGCTCGCGCTCGTCATCTGCGTTTCGCCTTTAACCGGTTTTCCGGTGCGCACGACTTCGAGGATCTGTCCGTGCAGTTTCAGCGCGAGATCCTGCGGGTAGTTAAGATCGAATACATTTTTCCCGATCACCTGATCGAGCGGCAGTCCCAGCAACGCCAGCACCGGGCGGTTCGCGTAGGTGAACCGGCCTTCCCGATCGAAGCTGTAGGCGAGGTCCGTGAGATTCGAGAGCGTGGAGTCGAACAACTGCGCCTGAGCCTCGATCTTGCGCGACAACTCCTGCACCGCCTGCTCTTGCAACCGGCGTTCGGTGATATCGCGCACAAAAATGGACAACGATTCAGGTGAGGGAAACACGCGCACTTCAATCCACGCCTGCAGCGGGCCGAAAAACATCTCGAACGACTCCGGCTCTTGCCGCTCCATCGCCCGGCGATAGGTCTGCTCGACCGGCGAGTTCACAATCTGCGGGAAGCGTTCCCAGAGGTTTTTCCCAATCAGGTCTGCCGCACCCGCGGCGTGAAGCGGCGCAACGAGTTTTAGATAGCTCGGGTTGCAGTAAGTGATCCGCCAATCGCGATCGATTGCGATAAAGCCATCCGTGGTCCATTCGAGCATGGTCTGAGCCGATTTGGGATCGAACGGACTGGCATTGGAAGGAGCAGATTCCATGGGGAAAGGAGACGGGCGAAAGTGTCCTTGAGGTGGCGGATTTCTGTC
>JBEVND010000474.1:0-6033 GCA_040508285.1 Rariglobus sp.
AGCACGCCTGTTCCCATGTTGAACACGCTGGTCGTGGCGGCAAAGCCGGCCGAGTTGCCCACGGTCAGGGCCGCGCGATCCGTGCTGGTGCCGCCGGTGCCGCGGATCGTCAACGTCGGGGCGGGGGCTAGACCGGTCGTAAACTCCAACGTTCCGCTACCGGCGGTGCCGCCGACCTGGATCGTATTGGCATTGATGGTATTGGTCTGACCGAGGCGAACCGTGCCGGGGTGGCCGTTGTCACTGACCGAGCTGTTGCTCGCGATGCCGAACGTCGAGGCGGTGATGACGTTGGTGCCGGCAAGGGTCACCACGGCGTTCGCGGGGTTGGCTAACCCGCCGACGTAGAACGAGCCGGCGGCATTGTCGTAAATGAAATTGCTCAGGCCGGCCATGTTGACCGTCTGTGTTCCGGTGGTCCCGCCGATTTGGACGGATGCCCCATTCAGGGTGAGGGTGCCGGTGCCGAGAATCGTGGCCGTGCTCGTAAGGGTGCTCGGCATGACGATCGTCGCCAGCGTTTGGTTGGTGGAGCCCAAATCCAGGGTGCCGCTGGCGCCGTTGAAAATCAGGGTGCCAGTGGTGGCCAGGCGGTTGTCGCCGCCGCTGAGTGCGAGGGTGCCTTGGGTGATCGTGGTCGCGCCGGTGTAGGTGTTGGCGGCCGTGAGGGTGGTGGTGCCCGCGCCGGTCTTGGTCAGGGCGAGGGTGCCGCCGGAAGAGCCGTCGGCGATGATGCCGCCGACCGATACGGCGTTGGCATTGTTGAAGGTCAGGGTCTGCGTTCCGCTGGTGAGCGCCGAGGTGATGCTGGCGGAAATCGTCAAGGTTTTCGCGGAGGCGGCGTTGGTCACGGTCAACTTGCCGTTGCCTGCGATGGCAAGCAGGCCGGAGATCGTGGCGCCATTGGAAGTGGAGATCTGGTTCAACTGCGCATCGGCGGCGCCGTTGTCGAACGTCAGGGTGTTCGCGCTCGTGGCCAGGGTGTAGCTGTGGGTGGCATCGGTGTCTCCGATATTCAAAATTCCGATACTGCGTGAACTGTCCAACGCGACGATCCGATCCCCGGTGAGATTAAACGTGAGGTTGGCGGTGGAGGTCGCGCCATCGGCGATGTCGGACGTCCAGTTGGCTCCCGTGCTCCAATTGCCATCCGCGTCCACATTCCAGGTGCCGGAGGCGGCGCGGGCAGTCGGACACGTTGCGGACCCGAGCATGAGGGCCAGCAAGGCAGACAGGGAAGCCGCGGTAATCCTGCGTGGCGCGGCTTTGGATTTGGAATCGCTTGCGTGATTCGCGAGGGAGGCACGTGGACGGTGAGTGTTCATGATCGTTCAGGAGAGGGGAGCTGTGGGGGGAGGGGCAGCATGGGAACGCGGTCTTATTAGGGGCAATTTAAGCGCTTCTTTACTGTAAAGGGTGGTTGCGGCGCCTTTGCGGGAGGGTAAATCTGGTTCACGACTTTCCGCTCGTTATTCCCGGCGCCTTACCCTTCCGAATTTTCAATCTGATGAAACGCGTATCGATGCAGGATGTGGCGACGGCGGCGGGCGTTTCGCGCATGGCTGTGTCCTACGCGTTGCGCGATGATCCGCAGATCGCGCTCGAAACGCGGCAGCGGATCGTGGCTTTGGCCGAGCGGATGGGTTACCGTCCTGATCCGCTCATCCAGCGGCTTTCGGCGCATCTGGCGGGGGCCCGACGTTCTCCGCATGTCGGCTGCATTGGCTACATCACTTGTGAGCGTTCAAAGGATGACTGGAGAAACATCCCTCCTTATCTGACCGCGTTTAACGCCAGCGTGAAACGCGCCGAACAACTGGGGTATCGGCTGGAGGAATTCTGGCTGGGGGAACGCGGGATGACTGGCGCGAAGCTGAGTCGCATCCTGGTTCATCGCGGCATTCCGGGGATCATCGTTGCCCCTATTCCGGCAGGCGCAAAACCACTGGGGCTGAAGTGGGCGGAGTTCGCCGGTGCCGCCCTGGGCTATTCGATGCTCAAGCCTCCGCTTCACCGCGCGGTCAACCACCAGCTCAACACGGCGCTTGAGGCGATCCGCCAGCTGGTCCTTCTCGGTTATCAACGCATTGGGTTATGCGTGACCCGCGATCAGAACCGGCGGGTTAACCACGCGTGGGAGCACGCCGTGCTTTTTCACCATGCGCGGGTGGCGCGCTCGCGACAGGTAAAGCCTTACATTGAGGAAGCCCTTTCGCCGGCCGATGTCCTGCGTTGGTTCGAAGCGGAAAAACCGGATTGTCTACTGGTGCAGCATCCGTTGATCCGCGACCTGTTGCAGGAAGCCGGTTATCGGGTGCCCGAGCACGTCGGGCTGGTGATGCTGGATCGCAATCCGCGGGCGGAGCATGAATTTGCGGGCATGAACCAGCGTCACGACGCGGTGGGTGCGGCCGGCGTGGACATCGTGGTCGCTCAGATCCATCGCAATGAACGCGGTCTGCCGTCCGCACCTCGCACGGTGATGATCGACGGTATCTGGGAGCCGGGCCTGACCGTGCGGAAACAGAGCCCAGCTGGTAAACGTCCTGTGGGAGCCGCGATCGCCGGTTAATTGGCGACGCGTTGCGTGTCGTGAGACGAGAGGTAGGAGGGGGTGTCGCGCGTGAAATCGGCGCGGAAGATTTGAGCGAGATTTTGCGAACTCACGTGGCCGTCCAGGTAGAGGACGTTATTGTTTTTGCCGTGAGGTTTCGTGGTGGTGACCGCCCAGTGGGTGTTGAGCGTGGTAAAATCCATCCAGCGTTTGTTATCTGCAAGCTCGGTGGCCCACACCATCTGCGAAGGATTGGAGATGGCCGCCATGGAGAGCTGCGACGGATAAACGTTAAATCCGTAAGAGCCCCATTTCATGTTGTTGGTCGCGTTTTCTTTGTTCGTGCACAGGTAACTCGCCATGTCATTCGAGTTATAGCCCCACTTGATCGACGAATGATTCGGCGGCATCACGTAAGGAATAAGGCCGGAGTAGGCGTCGGTGGCCATGCCTTCGACATTATCGATTTTCTTCGTGCCGAAGGTGCTGGCCGGAAGACGTCCTTGATGCTCTCCGACGTAGAGGCCGGTGGCGTTGCCCCAACTGCGGAGGTTGGCGATGCATTGGGTGGTGCGGGCCCGCTCACGAACGGAACCGAGCACGGGAATGAGGATGGCGGCGAGAACACCGATGATCGCGATGACGGTGAGCAGCTCGATCAAGGTAAACGCACGGCGGTCTGAACAGGAGAAGTGCTTCATGGGGTAGTGGGGGTTGACCTGACGACCCCAACTTACGGCCAGATGCAAATCGTGCGATGCAGCGAACGATTCGAAATTTTTTCCTCAGCCTTTTGTTTGATCAATTAGTCAGGTTCGAGGCGGCGGAAGCCACGGCGGCCATCATCTCCCGGTCGGAGCGCAGCGCGGTTTCGTGGAGTCGGCGGGCGCGGGCCCGAGCGGCGGGAAGGTCGAAGTGAATGGTGCGCAAGCGATCCCATAGCGCGTCGCCGGTGGCGTGTTCGATCTCGAAAAACCAGTCGCCCAGCCCGAGATCGGGCCACATCTGACCTTTCACGGTATCGGTGGGCTGGCGGAGAAAAATCGCGGGTGTGCCTTGGGCCAGAGCGAGGATGGGCGAATGATTTTCCACGCTCACGACGGCAAGCGCACGCGCATAGACGGACGAGGCTTCGTCGTTGAGCCAGTAGGAGTCCTTCCAGATGACGTGGGGGCGAACATCATCGGGCAAGGGGTCGACGAGTTGTTCGCGGGCGAGTTCGACTTGGTAGGTCATCTCGGGGCAAGCGAGCACGGAGAGTCCAGTATGACGCACGAAGCGAATGATCATCTCACGCAGAGCGGCGTGATCGGAGGAGCGCGTGCGTGCATTCACCGCGTCGCGCGCGTGGTCGGACTCGTTGGGCGTGCGTGCGTTCATGAGATGATACGGTGTCCAACGAAGACGCGGGATGACGCAGATAAAGCGATCGCGCTCCAGTCCGTGCGCACGCAGGAAGCTCTCGGCCTTGGATTCGTCTCGGAGGTCACAGGCAAAGGTGGCGTCCGCACCGAAGACGATATGGCGGAGGCCGGGGAGTTGCCGGTTCACGTAATCGAGCGAGAGCGTGTCGCGGAAAAACAGAAAGCCAGCCCCGCGCAAAACCGCCTCGTCGTGGGATGAGAACCGCCCCGGGGGCAGCGCCATTAACGTGGTGCGCATCGCATCAAGCGTGCCGCCTTCCCAACTGCCGGTTGCACCGAAGGCCGTGGGGTCGCAGGTCACGCCGCAGACGCCGTAGGGTTTTCCGGTAAGGCGGCTCCAGGCTTCGAGGTGGCGGATCGCGAGCAGGCTCGGGCCTGAGCCGTGAACCATGACGTCGCAGCGGGCAAACGCTTCTCGAACTGAGTCGGAGTCAGGGAGCCCGTCGCCATCGAGTTCACCCTCGGCAATGCGCAGCTGCGGAAAAGCTGCGAGCAGTTGTTGACGCACGCCCCGATCCACGGATTTCGGCCAGAGGGTAATTTCGGCCTCGGGCAGGTATTGAGCAAACAGGCTGAGAATTCCAGGCGTGTGACCGATGTCGCCGATGTTGACCGTCTGCCAGGCGGAGCGGAGCAGGATGCGGAGAGGCCGAGCGGGGTTGGGCATTGACGCAGTGGAGGCGCCGCATGCGCAGGCCGCAAAAACTTGCGTGCGCTTACCGATGACCGGGAGGTGCGTTCACGCCCTCGTGCCAAGTCGTTTTGACGAGAAGATTGTGAGCGTGGCGCGGGATGTCGCGCTCGTTACGGTGCAACATGCCGACGACCAAGTCCACGCACGTGGCACCGGCGATGGTGCGGTCGATACGGTTGCCAGAGCGTGGGTCGTCCGCCGAGGCGTTGAGGGTAAATTGGGGGAGCGCGGGCGCACGCGCCGTTGTTTGCGACGCGGTGATGCGGTCGAGCATGGTGCCGAGGCCGATGAGTGCGTCGGGCTTCTCGGCACGCAGCCAACGTGTGAATTCGGTCGGGTTCCACCGCGTCATACGAAGCGGGGCGATGCGCAAGCGGGCGGGCGCGAGGTGTTGAGCGGTGAGGAAGGCGGAGAGCCAGAAGTGGTCGGCTTTGCGGTCGGTGTTGGCGTCGAGCACGAGACCGGGGCGTTTGAAGCCGGCGGAGCGGGCGCGGACGAGCAGCTCGTTCATGCCATGATAAAAATCGGGAGTGACGCGATGAAGGTCGGGCTCTTGCAGGGAGTAGCCGTAGGCGACGGTGGCGAAGCGGCTCCAGTCGAGATGAAGCGACCGGGTCTTGTGTTCGAGCGGAGCAATGATGAGGCCGTGGATGCCCCGAGCTTCGGTGATGCGCAGGAAGCGCGAGGGCGTGAGGTGGGCCTCGCCCAAACGGAGGTGATCAACGCCGTAGCCAAGTTCCTCCGCGCGGGCGCGCACGCCGGCGAGCAAGTCGCCGTAAGTGTCGGGGAGACCGGGGCCAGCGGTGACGTAGCCCAGGGTGGCCTGAATCATTTTACCGCGACGACGTCGGCTGGCGGAGAGCGCGGCAACGAGGGGATTCACCCGGTAGCCCAGTGTTTGCGCCAGGCGGCGGATGCGTTCGCGCGTGGCGGCTGGGATGCGCGGGTGGTTGCGCAGAGCGAGGGAAACCGTGGTCTGATGCACGCCGGCAGCGGCGGCGACGGTTCGCATGGTCACAGGCGGGGGCATGCGGGAACTATGTGATTCCCCGCAGGCGATCCCAGCCCGATTTACGCCGAGGCGTTCACGGTCGGCTCCGGCAGATAGGCGCCGGCTTCGCGCAGACGGGAACGCAGGAGGTCGGTATCGATCGCGTGGACGTCGGGAACGTCGTCGCGGCTCGCGAGGGCGGCAGCAAGGCCGGCGGCTTCGCCCATCGACAAACATACCGGCATCACGCGGATGCTGCCGTGCACGGCGCGTTCGACGGAGATGTTGCGACCGGCGACGAGGACGTTGCGCAGGCCTTTCGGCGTGAGGCAGCGATACGGAATGCCGTGGGATTCACCGGCCTTGTAAT
>JBEVND010000480.1:0-3748 GCA_040508285.1 Rariglobus sp.
GCTCTACCAACTGAGCTATTTTGCCGTAACTGAAGGGTCAGAGAAAAAGAGCCGGATGAATGGCGTCAATGGGAATCTCCCATCTTCGTCAGGATAAATTTATTCACTCACACGCCAGTCGACCAATTCGAGCTGTAACAGCTTGCGATCGTTGAAGTGATTCCACGCCAGCTCCACCGCGAAATCCAGCGCGACGCCCACCGGTGGCAGTCGGTTGGCCATCTTCCACGCTACGCCGAAAAGACGGCGACCGCGCGAATCGTCGAAGTTAAAGCGGAAGTGCGACTGCTTGAAAACTTCAGGTCGAGAACGCAGCACTACTCCCCGCACACCGAAGATAGGCTCGGGATTTCCCTGGCCGAAGGGCTGCAACATTTCCAATTCCTCCATTAGCTGTTCACGAATCTGATCAGCCGTCAGCCATGCGGAAATCGTGAGGATGGGCTCGATCAAATCGCTGCCCGCAGATAGACGCACTGCATCGGCGAAGCGCGTGCGGAAAACATCCAGATGAAGTTTCTCCAGCGCCACGCCCACCGCCATCGGATGGCCACCCCAACTGGTGAGCTGCTCGCAGCATGACCCCAGCACTTCGACGAGATTCACGCCATTCACGCTGCGACCGGAGCCCTTGGCAAACGCACCTTCATTTCCCAGCACGACGCAGGGACGGTTGTATTTGCGAGTCACTCGCCCGGCCACAATGCCCACCACGCCCGGATGCCATTTTTCGCCAAAGAGAACGATGCCGGGCCAGTCGGAAAACTGCGCTTCGATCATCTTCTCCGCTTCTTCGGTGATGAGTCGCTCGATGTCCTGTCGTTCCCGATTGAATACATCCAGCTGCTGCGCGGTCTCGTCGCAAAATTGTTCGTCGTCACTCAGCATCAGCTCGACCGACAATGCCGCGTCGGCGAGACGACCACTCGCATTGATGCGCGGTCCGAGACGGAAAGAAATATCCACCGGGTTCACGCCGTGGTCAGGCTTCACTCCGGCGATCTGCATCAGCGCACGCACACCCGGGCGTTCGCACCCTTGCAGGATGCGCAAACCAAACCGCGCCAGGATACGGTTCTCGCCCGTGAGCGGCACGAGGTCGGCCACCGTGCCCATTGCGGCGAGATCAAGATAATCGCGCAGTTTTATCTTGTGCGCGATGGGATGATTTTCGCTCCGCAGCAACTTGAGCAAGCCATGGGCGAGCTTAAAGACCAGGCCGACAGTGCACAGGTTGCGCCACGATTCGTCACCTTCGCTGCCGTGCACGTGGGGGTTGATCAGCAAACCCTGCGTCAGCGGTTTCTCCTTCGAACGATGATGGTCGATCACCATCACTTCGATTCCTTGGGAAACCAAGTAGGCGACTTCTTCGTGCGAGTTCGTGCCGCAATCGAGTGCGATAAAAAGCTGCGGCTTCCCCTGCTCCAACGCGCGATCGATCGCACTGCGCGAAAGGCCATAGCCATCCTCCATTCGTCGCGGGACAACGAAGCGCGGCTTGGAGCCGAAACGGCGCAGGATACTGACAAGCAGCGTCGTGCTGCTCACGCCATCCACGTCGTAGTCGCCGAGCACTACGATGTCCTCGGCGGAGTCGATCGCCTTGCGCAGACGCGCCGCTCCCGCCTCCACGTTGGGCAGGAGAAACGGATCGTGCAGATCCGCGAGCGTGGGACGAAGGAAACTGGCGGCCTCGGTCGGGTCGCTCAGTCCATTACGAAGCAGCAGCTCGGCAACCACGGGCGTGACGCCCGTGTGCCGGCTGAGGGCCTCGACCTGCTCGGCCGGAGACGGCTTGTAGGTCCAGCGCATCAGCGAATGGAATCGCTAGTTATTGCGATGCCTTGCTGGAGGCGTCCCACTCGTAAGTGGGTTTCACGTCGTGGCTCTTCTCCACGTGGCGACGGTCGCCCTTGTGCCACCAGTAGAACACCGGGCTGGCGATGAAGAGGGACGAGAACGTGCCGGTAATGACGCCGATGATAAGCGTGATCGCGAGATCGCGCACTTCGCCGCCCGCCACCGTTGCCAGCACGATTGCCGTGAGGAAGGTCGTTCCACCCGTAATGATCGTGCGAGAGAGCGTGAGGTTGAGCGAACGGTTGATGACGTTCTTCAACGACGCAGTCGGGTTCAGTGTAAGTTCCTCGCGGATACGGTCGAACACCACGATCGTGTCGTTGATGGAGTAACCCACGATCAGCAGGATCGCCGCAACCATCGAGGCATTGAACTGGCCTCCAATCATCACGAAGATACCGATGGTCAAAATGATGTCGTGCACCGTGGAAACCACCGCACCGATGCCGTAGCCCATCTCGAAGCGGAACGCCACATAGACGAGAATCAACGCCAACGACCAGAAGATGGCCCATGCGGCGTTGGACTTGATTTCCTCACCGACCGACGGACCAATGCGGGATTCGCTGACAAAGGTCAGGCCGGCTTCCGGATGTGCGGCCTGCAAGGCGGTCACCAGCGGCTTGGCTTGATCGAACGGCGTGGTCAGACGGAGAACTTCATTCTCGCTACCAATCTGTTTGGTGTAGGCGATGCTGAGATCCTCGATGCCCTGCGAAGCTGCGACCTTGCGCACTTCGGCCAACGGGATGGATTTTTCAAACGCGAGCGTCACTTGGTCACCGCCCGTGAAGTCGATGCCGTAAATGTTGTTACCCTTGACGAAGATCGTCGCGACGCCGGCCAGCACGATCAGCCAGGAGACGATGAACGCGAGACGAGCATGTTTGAGGAAATCGTAGCTGGTGTTCTGCAACACGGAGAACATGCGCATTTTCTTAACAATGCCGCCGTAGATTGCCCAGTTGAGGAAGAGTCGGCTGATCACCAGCGCGGCAAACATCGTGGAGAAGATACCGATCGCGAGGGTGACGCCGAAGCCTTTCACCGGGCCGGTGCCGAGAACAATCATGATCACCGCAGTAATGAGCGTGGTAAGGTTACCGTCTACGATGGCGGAAAACGCCTTGTCGAAACCGGCCTCAAGCGCTGCGGGCAGCGATTTGCCGAGCTTCAACTCTTCGCGCATGCGCTCGAAGATAAGAATATTCGAGTCCACCGACATACCGATGGTGAGCACGATACCTGCGATGCCAGGCATGCTGAGAGTCGCACCGATGCTCGCCATGACGCCGAGAATGATCAGGACGTTGAGGATCATCGCGACCACCGCGAGCAAACCGCCGGTGGTGTAGAAGAAGATGATGAACGCAGCGGTCAGCGCCGTGCCGATCATGAACGCCAGTTTACCGCTCGAAACAGCGTCAGCCGCGAGCGAGGGTCCAACTTCGTATTGCTCCTTGATCTGCAAAGGCAGATCGAGGGGGTTGTTCAGCACGTTGGCCAATTCAACGGCTTCGCGCTGGGAGAAGGTGCCAGAGATCTGGGCGACGCCACCCGTGATCGCTTGGTTGATGTTAGGCGCGGAATAAAGACGTCCATCGAGGACGATACCGAGCAAACGCCCCACGTTGGCCGAGGTGACCCGAGCGAAGTCCGCGGTGCCTTCGGGATTGAAGGCGAGCTGGATTTCGTAACGACCGAATTCGTCCATACGCACGCCGGCGTTTTTGACGTTCTTGCCCGTCATCTCGGGAATGCGCTTCACGAGATAATAACGGGTGTTAGCGGCAGCGGCTGCCTTGGAATCTTCGGTGACCGACAACACTTCGTAGCCGGCGGGAATTTGATCGTCGGGAGGCGAATCGGTCATCGGACCGGTGCC
>JBEVND010000497.1:0-3627 GCA_040508285.1 Rariglobus sp.
AGCGTCGCCCTGCTGGCCGGCACCCGTCGGAGCCGTCGCAGCTGATAGGGCTTCGTTCTTTGTAAATCCCCCATCCGATCAACGCCCGCGCTTTGATCGGATTTTTTATGTCGGCTGAGCGGACCGCAGCGTCCGGTCAGCTACGCGTATCCCCTCTCGTCTTTATCGGCGAACACGCGTCACCCCCGCTTTCCTTACCCCATGAAAACACCCCCAGTCCTTCCGTGCAGTCCGGGCCGCTCCGCCCGTCTCCAACGCATCGCCACCGGCTTGCTCGCAAGCACCATGCTCGCGTCGTCTTCGGCCTACGCGCAGACCTCCACCATCTACGGACTCACCGCCGACCGGCAGGTGAACAGCGCCGGCTCTCTCAGCGATGTCACCCCGATGCAATCCGGTTACTCGGGAACCACCGGGCAGAACGCCGTAGTCGTTTTTCAACTACCCACGCTCCCTGCCGGCAAGGAATTCGACGCCGCCAGCCTGCGCCTTTACTTCGCGGCTCCGAGCGGCACGCCCGCATTCAACGGTGATCTCTACGCCCTGGGTGTCGCCGCTTCCTCGGCGGTCCAATCGGGCGATTACTACGCCGGCGCTCTGCATTCAGGAGCCATCCGCCTTCAGGACAATGTCGTTACCCCGTCAGCAGGCAGCGGCGCAAGGGTGTCCAACCCGGCCGACCTGACCGATTTCCTTAACGCTGCCTACGACAACGGCACGCGCGCCGGTCAGTATGTGTTTTTCCGCGTAAGCCCCGATGTGGCCGGCTTGAACAACTTCACGCGCTACAATCTCTACAGCCGCGAGTATTCCGGCGGTTCCTTCTACTGGCCTTCGCTCACTTACGGCACCGCCGATATTTCGCCGTCATGGGCCGAAGTTCCGCTCGGCGGTGGCGGCTACGTGACCGGACTCATCTCGGATCCGACCGGTGCGGATGTTTATTGCCGCACGGATGTGGGCGGCGCGTTCAAGTGGAACGCGGCCGCAGGCAGATGGGATTCGATCACCGATACGATCGTGCCTACGTCCACTCCGTCGGCCAGCGCGCTGACGGGCACGACTGCGATCGCGCTCGATCCGAGCAACTCCAACAATCTCTACGTCGCCACCGGCGGCAGCGGCAGCCGGCGCGGCATTTATGCATCCTCGGATAAAGGCGCCACCTGGACCATCATCAACAACACGATCACGATGGACGGTAACGGCGCATTCCGTTCGTTCGGCGAGCGTCTCGCTGTCGACCCGAACAATCCGTCGGTCGTTTGGGTCGGCTCTTCCTTTGCCGGTTTGTATAAGGGCGTCCAGAGCGGCGGCACCTGGACTTGGACGCAGGTTTCCAGCACCTCGGTTCCTTTTGGCGATGCCAATGGCGGGGTGACGTTTGTCGCCTGCGACAAGAACGGCGGTTCCACCATCGTGTATGCCGGCGTGTATGCTTCCACCGGCACCACGGGAGGCGTCTATCGATCGACGGACGGCGTGACGTGGTCCAAAGTCTCCGGCGCGACCTTCGCCAAACCGGCGCGTGGACAGGTGGCCCCCAACGGCACGCTCTATGTCACCGGATTTGGGGTGATTGGCCGTGTCGTTCGCGGCGGCTCACTGGTCGACATTACTCCATCGACGGGCGCCGGAGCCGATTATCGAGGCCTGGCCGTTGCCCAGAGTGATGCCGCAGGTAACACGCTCTATATCTCGGATGCGGCCAACGGTCGTATCTGGCGCACCACTACCGGCGGCAGCGCCACGCCTGCCTGGGCGGTGCAAACGACCTCCACGTTAAATAACAATCTGGCCATCCCTCGTCAGGAACCCGACGGCACGCCGACGCTCACCGGCTACTGGTTCGGCAAGACGTCCTCCCTGCTGGCCAATCCCACCAATGCGAACGAACTTTGGGCCGGAGACTTCTTCGGTGTTGCCCGCACCCAGAACGCCCAGTTGATCGGAGGCACCACTGTTGGTAACCAGGCGATCTGGTATATGCTGCAAAAAGGTCAGGAAGAAACCGTGGTCGAAACGGTTAAGAACGCCCCCACGGGTCCTGCGTTGCTAACCGGCGTCGCTGACGTGGGCGGATTCCGTTATAACGACATCACTGTCCGCCCTTCGGGAGCCGGCGGTAACGGATTTGGCGGAGGCAACACCACGAGTCTGGATTTCAGCGAGGCCAATCACTCCATCTGGGCTCTCGGCTGGTATAACACCAGCGCTGGCGGCAGCGGGGCCTATTCGAAAGATGCCGGGGCTTCCTGGTTGTATTTCGGCGGGATCGATCGCCGGACAATCAGCAGCGGCACCGGTGCCTGGGAAACCTGGGATCTGACCACCTACCTGGCGGCCCAAAAAGCCAAGGGCGTGAGCAGCGTGACCCTCATGCTGGCCACGACCCGCACAACGAATTACGCAACCACACCGTTGCTGTTCGACTCCCGTGAAGCGACCGACCCATCGCTCAAGCCCAAGATTGTCTTCAATGGCACCACCACGGTGACCACCACGGCCGACACCTTTGTCTACGGCAATGCCACGACAACGAACTATGGCAACGCCGCCAGCTTGGGGCTTTCCCATACTTACACGGGCATAACCACCCATGACCGCCAGATATTCCTGAAGTTTGATCTTACTGGCGTGGGCTCGATCTCATCAGCCTCGTTGCAATTGCACCGGGTCACGGCCGCTGCGGGGCTCGACTACACTGTCACGGTGTATGCCTGCGCCGGCACCTCGTGGGTGGAGGGAGACGGTGGCACCGACAATCTTCCGGCTGGCGAGGTTACCTGGAACAACCGGCCCAAGCCCTATGCCAGCAGCAGCGGACGTCCGATCGATGATCCCCGTTACCTCACCGGTGCCGGTGTCAGCTTGAACGGTGGACGCGTGGCCGTCTCCTCAACCAATCCCGATGTCATGGTGTGGATGGGTTTCGGAACGTCCACCGTGCCGCACTACAGCAACGACCGCGGGGTCACCTGGACGCCTTGCACTGGCTTGCCCGCCAACATCAACCGCCTCGCGGGCAAATCGAATCCGTCCTACCTTATCCAGCAGGTGACCTCGGACCGTGTGAACGGACAGTTCTACATGAGCCAACTCAGCTCGGGCGGAGGCGGACACACGGCCTATCGCAGCACCGACCATGGCGTGACGTGGGCAGCCGCTGGCACCATTCCCGCGGCAACCTATAACACCTATCGCACCCAGATCGTGGCCGCACCTGCCGCGAACGAGGTCTGGTTCTGTGACGATGGTGTCAACAGCACCACGGCGGGCGGCCTTTGGAAATCCACCAACGGCGCTGTTTCATGGACCAAGATGACGAACATCTCGGCCGTGCGCCAGGTTGCCTTTGGCAAAGCCGCCAGTGGCAGCGGATACACCGTGTTCTTCAATGGTTACCTGAGCGGCGTGCAGGGCGTGTATCGGTCCGACGATTACGGCTCTACCTGGACGCGACTGGTGGATGTGCCGTCCGTGGTCAGTATCGAATCGCTCGCCGGCGACCGCCAAAATTACGGTCGCGTCTTCATCGGCACGGGTGGCCGTGGCGTGTTCCAAGGCCGGTAATCAACGAACACTCAATCAGCGTTAAACCACGGCGGACGGCTCCCGAAAGGGATG
>JBEVND010000502.1:0-8791 GCA_040508285.1 Rariglobus sp.
GAGCTGCGCTTATTCGTCCGCGTATCCACGGTATGACTACTCGCTTTTTTCCGGCGTCACGCGCCGCGCTGTTACTTCTGGTGACGGCCCTGCCGATCACGTTCACCCCGGCCACCCAGGCGGCCGTCGGCACCTGGAACGGCGGCTGGCCTCCCATCGCTGGCAGTTATAACGGCGGTTCCGACGCCAATGTGCCCGTGACCGCGACAGTCCAGGAATCACCGCCGCAGATTACCCTCACACTCCACCGCGCCGGCGCTTACACGATCTACCGCAAGTTGCGCGACGGCACTTCATGGGGAACGGTTCTCGCGACCTTACCCGCGGGCTCCACGTCTTACACCGACACCTCGGTCAACGTGGGAGAAACCTACGAATACAAAGTGGTGATCAGCGGCGTTACCGCCACCGCCAACAGCGTTCTGGCCACGGGTTATCTGATGGCGGGAATCCGGGTCGATAAAACCGCTCCTCGCGGCCGGGTTGTCCTGGTGGTCACCGACACGATCGCCACCGGATTGCCCGCAGAACTCGACGCCTACCAACGCGATTTGGGTGCCGATGGATGGACCGTGCACACCCTCGTCGTTGCCTCGGGCGACTACAGCGGAGCGGGCAACGTGCACCAGGCGATTCGCACGCAGATTCAAACGCTGAACACCACTTACCCTGGCGAGGTTAAAAACGTCATCCTGCTCGGCAAGGTGCCCGCACCTCGATCGGGGCTCTCCGACGGCAGCCGACCGGACGGCCATGCAGCCTCCTATGCCGAAGCCACGGACTCCTATTACGCAGAGATGGATGGCAATTGGACTGATACCGGGGCTAACACCCAGACCGGTGATATCGGCAACATCGCCGGCGACGGAAAATTTGACGCGTCACGGGTCACCGCCCTCGGAACCGGACAGAAGATTGAGCTGGGCTTTGGTCGCATCGACACGTCCTACGGTCAGACCAGCCACCTCGCCACGACCCGGATGTATTTGGAAAAGCTGGCCCGCTACCGGCACGCGGCCGACGATTTTCAACCCGGCCGCAAGGGCGCCATTCGCAAAGGCTACGACAACGTGGACGAAGCTGGCTGGATGAGCCTGACCTCGCTGCTGGGGCCGGGGAAAATCGTTGCGGTCACTTCCACCAACGATCTGCCCGCCAATCCCACCGGTCGCTACGACACGGATGGTCTGTTCACCCGCGAAAATCAGCAGGGCCCCTTCCTCTTTTATTTCAAAGGAACCGGTTACATGGACATGCGCGACGAGGACAGCCGCGCGGTGTTTTTGACCGGCATGCAAAGCAACTGGGGCTGGTGGGCCGAACCCGTCGGCGGCGGGCAGATGGCCGGCCGCATTGGCACCGATAACTTCACTCTCAGCCTGACGTGGAGCATCTGGGGCGTGCGCTACTTCTATCATCGCCTGGGACTCGGGGGCGACATGGGCGATGTTCTTCGCACCACTCTCAACAACAGCAGCTGGTCCAGCGGTTTCTACGCTTACGGAACGGGTGGAACCGGCAACGGCGACAAGAACGGCCGGCTTTGGATCAACCACTTCGGCGATCCCACGCTTCGGCTTTTTCCGGTGCGCCCGCCTCGCAACCTCACCGCCACCGTCGCCGGCGCCGAAGGAGTTTCACTCGCCTGGACCAGCTCCGACGACACCGCGTTGCAAGGCGTGCACATCTACCGTGCCGCCTCGCCCACCGGGCCATGGACCCAACTCACGCCGGCCGGCAACCCGTATTCGGGAATCAATTACACGGACACCCCGCCCTCCGCCGGCGATTGGACCTACTCGGTCCGCGCCATCAAGCTGGAGAACACGCCGTGCGGCACTTACCTGAATCCCAGCCTCGGTGCCACCATCACGGTGCAAACCGCCACCGCCACCTCTCCGCTCACGATTACCACCACCACGCTCTCTCCCGCCAACTGGCAGACGCGCCAGCCCATCGCGCTTCAAGCCACCGGAGGTTGCCAGCCTTACACGTGGTCGCTCGCCGGCGGCAGCCTGCCCGACGGGCTCACGTTGTCCGCCGACGGAGTGATCACCGGTTCGCCCACCCGCGGTGGCATCAGCCATCAACCCGTTTTTCAAGTCCGTGATTTCCGCGGCGCCACCGCGCAGCTCGCCTACGAATTGGGCGTCACCACTCGCCGGATATTTACGATTCCCATCGAGGCCGACACAGTGGCGAGGAGCGCCTTCAGCTTCAAAGACTACAACTACGGCACCGCCAACGGCCTGTTGATTGTGCGCTCCCATAACTCAGCGCCGCTTTACAGCGACGCGTTTCCCTACCTGCGTTTCACCCTGCCTGCCCTTGCCGAGGGTGAACGCCTAGAAGCGGCCCGACTCCTTCTCACTCTCGGCGGCGGCAGCGCCACCACAGCCAACACCACGCTTTCCGTCTCGTTGCTCGCCGACGCCGGCGATGCGTGGACCGAGGGGACCGCCGCCGGTTCTCCCGGCACCGGAGCCGCCCTCACGCACACCAACCGTCCGACGGCCATGAACCCCGGCGTCCCCGCCACGACGCTCCTCGCCGCCTTCGCTCCCAACATGCGTATCAGTCTCGACGTATTTCCTCACTGCGTCGCCACGCTCGCGGAAGATCCGACTCGCACCCTCGGCCTCGTCGTGAGTTCCAACACCGTTTCCAGCCTCTCGGCGTGCAGCCGCGAAAATCCCACCACGGCCCGGCCCGTCGTGGAACTCTCCGTCACCCATCAGCCGCTCATAACCGTGTCGCGTCCTCTGCACGGCTCGGTTATTGTTCCGTCGGGACAAGGGCTCGTGCTCAACGCCGTCGGCGTTGACGTCGCTCCGATCACGTGGACTTGGAGCAAGCTCAGCGGTCCCGGCATGGTGAATTTCGAGAATCCCGCCAGCCCTTCCACGCCTGCCGATTTTTCATCGCCCGGTCGTTACTCGCTTCAACTCACCGCCGACGATGGCGAACTCGTTTCCCGCAAGACCATCGACGTGCAGGTGGTTTCAAATGCCGGCTACATCACCAAAACCGACCGCCTTGTTCTTCATTACCGCTTCGACGAAGCCTCCGGCACCGGCGTGCTCGATTCCGCTCCCGACGAAGTCGCCCATAACGCGACCTTCAGCGCCGAAACCGGACTCGCCTGGTCGCCGACCGGCGGACGCGTTCGCGGAGCACTGGAATTCACCGCACCGAATTCCTACGTGCAAACGTCCGATCACGACGCGCTCGACAACACCACGCGGCTGAGCATCGCCCTGTGGGTCCATCCCGCCGCCGGCACGATGGACGCCAACATTCGCGGCCTGTTGTCCAAGCGCACCGGCACCAACGCACAGGAGGCCTACACAATCTATCTCCAAAATAGCCGCGTCTACGTCCGCTTCCGAGGCAGTAACGGCACCATCAACACCACCAATCCCGTCGTCACCGCCGGCCAGTGGACGCACATTGCCGCGGTCTACGACGGCACGCAGGCCGGCACCGCCAACTGCGTTCTCATCTACATCAACGGCGTCGCCGTGCCGCTGTCCGGCGGTTTCGAAACCGACACATCCATCAACAACAACACGTCTCCGCTTTGGATCGGCCAGATCCCTGCGGGCAATGCCGCTTACAGTTTTCTTGGTTTGATCGACGACGTGCGCATTTACCGCGACCGCTCGCTCGCCGCCACCGATGTGGCCGACCTCATCGTCGCCGACGCCCCGCGACTCACCGTCATCGCCCCGACCGAAAATCCGCTCTCCGGCCAGCCCTTCGTCCTCACCGGCATGGTCACCGAAAACGGCGCTCAACTCCCCGCCCCCTCCGCGTCCGTTGAGTGGAGCAAATCCGCAGGCAGCCCCACCGTGGCATTCAACGCTCCGGCCGCGCTCACCACCAACGCCACTGCGACCGGAGCAGGCTTCGTTTCCCTGCGTCTCACGGCCGATGACGGCGTAGTAACAACCTATGTCGACACCGGCCTCACCGTCACCGCCTCGACGCTCAACTACTCCGCCTGGGCCGCGCAGATTCCCTGGCCACTCGGCGCCGACTCCACCGCTGCCGGCGATCCCGACGGCGACGGGTTTTCCAACCTGCTCGAATACGCCCTCAACTTCGATCCGCTCATCGCCGACGCCCCACGACTCACCGTCATCGCTCCGGCCGAAAACCCAGTCTCCGGCCAGCCCTTCGTCCTCACCGGCATGGTCACCGAAAACGGCGCTCAACTCCCCGCCCCCTCCGCGTCCGTTGAGTGGAGCAAATCCGCAGGCAGCCCCACCGTGGTATTCAACGCTCCGGCCGCGCTTACCACCAACGCCACTGCCACCGGAGCAGGCTTCGTTTCCCTGCGGCTTACCGCCGACGACGGCGTTGTAAAAACCTATGTCGACACCAGCCTCACCGTCACCGCCTCGACGCTCAACTACTCCGCCTGGGCCGCGCAGAGTCCCTGGCCACTCGGCACCGACTCCACCGCCGCCGGCGACCCCGACGGCGACGGGTTTGCCAACCTGCTCGAATACGCACTCAACTTCGATCCGCTCATCGCCGACGCCGCCGCCCATCGCCCGTCTGTATCCGCGGCAGATGGACACCTTGCCTTCAGCTTCACTCGCGATCCCGCGCTCAACACGCTGACCTACGAGGTGCAGGCCAGCCCCGACCTCTCCGCCCAGTCGTGGACCACCCTTGCGCGTTCTACCGCCGGCGCTGTTACCACCAACATCAACGGTGGCAGTCTCAGCATTCAGGAATCCACGCACGATAATCTACTCCGCGTGACCATCGTCGATGCCGCTCCCTTGACCAACACCACGCGTCGTTTTCTGCGCCTCCAAGTAACCCAGCCCTGAGTCTCAACCGCCTCGGGCGAAAAGCGAAAACCGCTTGGGCGGCCGGCCCCAATAACGGCGAAACGCCCGGCTGAAAGTAAACGGCGAATCCCACCCACACGCCTCGCCCACGTCGGCGACCGAGGCTCCCGTCCGCACGAGTAACTCCGCTGCTTTCTGCAAACGCACTTCCCGCTGGAATTCACCCAGGCTCTTGCCCGTTGCTCTACGAAATTTTGCGCGCAGGTGGCTGGCCGAGATTCCCAGGCGTTGGCCCATTTTTTCGATGGAAATCACACGGCCGATCTCCGCCGATATCAACGCATGAACCTTCAGGAGCAGATCTTCGCTTCCGCCGACTTTACCCCGTAACTCCGCCCGAACGGGCGACGCTGCGGACAACGCGTCGATGATCAGCGCCAACCGGCAGGCCAGCCGAAATCCACCGCCCGCCGCTTTGGTCACCGCGCCAAACTCCTCCAACAGACGCGCCAAGTCCCCCCAGAACCCAACCGCCTCCGGCTTAAAGACCGTTCCCTCCACTTTGGTCGCCGCGCCTTCATAGGTGACGATCAACCAGTCGATCTCTCCCGCCGAGAAGCCCGTGAAATGGTGAAACTGATACGGCCTGATTAAGGCGCAACGCCCCGGCTCCAATCCAAACGCCCGGCCATCCACGACAATCCGTCCGCTTCCTTGTAACGGGAAAACCACTACATTCCGGTGATGGAAATGACGCGCGCCGTCCGCGCTGGACATGGCCCGCGCTCCCCGCCGATGAAACAACAGGATGTTATCCGGCAGACCGCGACCGTCGTGACGCCTTCCTTGATAGTAGTCGTCGGGCCGGACCAATGCGCGCGCTCCCGGCAGCAAGCCGGCAATGGCCTCAATCGGTTCTGCTATTTTTTTAATTGTTCGGGTCATGGCCTATCGTAACCGATTGTTCTAAGATGACGCTCTCTCATGCAACCTCCCAAGTTGGATATCATCATCACGGGCTTTGGCTTCATGGGCGAGATGCACGCCCAAGCCTACGCCGGCCTGCCCCTTGCCAACGTGGTCGCCATCGTTGACGCCCTTCCCGATGTCGCCCGCTCCAAGGTAGCGCGGCTCCAAATGAGTCCCGTGCCCGTCTTCACCGATTTGGAATCCGCGCTCGCAGCCGTCTCCGCCGACATCGTCGACATCTGCCTGCCCACCGATCGCCATGCCGCCGTTGCCGTGCAGGCGTTGCGTGCGGGCAAACACGTGTTCTGCGAAAAGCCACTCGCCCTGACGCTGGAGCAAACGCGTGAAATTCGCGAAGCGCACGAAGACGCCGGCACGTTTTTCCAAGTCGGTCACTGCATTCGTTTCTGGCCCGAGTATCAGGCGTTCGAAAAGTTTGTCCGCGAGGGTTCGGCGGGGCGTCTTCTCAGTCTGACCCTGCAACGCCGCAGCGCGCGTCCCAGTTACAGCGCCGCCAACTGGCTCAATGATCCGGCTCGCTCGTTGGGTGCCGCGGTCGATCTGCACATCCACGATACAGACTTCGTGCTTCATTTGCTCGGCACGCCGCCCGCAGTGTTCTCACGCGGCACGCGCGACGAAGGCGGTTGGAGTCACATCTTCACGCATTACCTTTATCCCGATGTCGTCGTGCAGGCCGAGGGCGGATGGAATTATCCCGGCGAATGGGGCTTCCAAATGGCGTTCCAAGCCGTGTTCGAACACGGCACCGTTGAATACGATTCCGGCACCACTCCCACGCTGCGCCTCGTTCGCGCCAACAGTAAACCCGAGCCGCTCCCTTACGTCCCTGCCGGCGGAAACGCCTCCGGCACATCCGGCAACCTTTCGTCGCTGGGTGGCTACGTCAACGAGCTCGCCGCCTTCCTCGACTGCGTCGCCAACAATCGTCCGCCAGCTCTTGCCACGCTCGATCAATCCGCCGAAAGCCTCCGCGTCGTGCTCGCGGAAGTCGCGTCCATCGAAAGTGGCGCGCCTGTCAACCTCGTCGCCTCCTCCCGCTCATGAAAACAAGCATCAGCACCTGGTCGTTCCCCGCCTCGATGCCCTTGGCGGAAAAACTCAGACTCGCGCAACGAGCCGGGTTCACCGGCTTCGAAATCGATCTCACCGAGGACGGTCCCGTCCATCTCGCCAGCAACGCCGCTGAATTGCGCGCCGTCCGCGCGCAATTCACCGATCACGGCCTGCAGCCCAGCGGACTCGCCACGGGCCTTTACTGGGGAACCAACGCCGCGAGCGCTGATCCCACGGTGCGCGCCCGCGCCGCGCATATTCTCGATCGCCAGTTGGAGGCGGCCGCGGCCCTCGGCATCGACACGATTCTGGTCGTCCCCGGCGCGGTGGGAGTGGACTTCATTCCCGGCGGCGAGGTCGTCCCCTACGCCGACGCCTACAATCGCGCCCGCGACTTCATCGCCGCCGCCGTGCCCCGCGCAGAAAGTCTTGGCGTCACCATCGGCATCGAAAACGTCTGGAATAAATTCCTCCTCAGCCCGCGCGAGATGGCTGGCTTCATCGACAGTTTTGGCAGCGCTCGCGTCGGCGCCTACTTCGACGTCGGCAATGCCCTTGCCACCGGTTATCCCGAGCACTGGGTCACGTTGCTCGGCCCGCGCATCAAACGCGTTCACTTCAAAGACTATCGCCGCAACGTTGGCACCATCGACGGCTTCGTCGATCTCCTCTCCGGCGACGTCAACTGGCCGGCTGTGATGGCGGCCCTGCGCTCGGTCGGCTACGACGGCTGGTGCACCGCGGAAATGGCCCCGCCCATGCCGTTCTACAAACACGCTCCCGAGGTGCTCATCGAAAACACCGGCCGCGCCATGCAGGCCATCTTCCGTCTCTGATGAAATCGCCTTTTCTACGTCTGGGAATCATCGGCTCCGGCGGACGCGGCGGCCTCCTCGCCACCATCGCCCAGCGTTCGCGGGAACACGCCCGGGTGGTCGCCTGCTGCGACATCAATCCCGACACGCTGGCCCGCAACCGCGCCGAGTTCGGCGACTCCGTTTTTACCACCGGCGATTATCGTGAACTCCTCGGCCGCGATCTCGACGCAGTGATCATCGCCACGCCTGATTTCGTCCATGAAGAACAGGCCGTGGCTGCGCTTAGACGCGGTCTCGCCGTCTATCTGGAAAAACCGATGGCGCTCACCATCGCAGGTTGTGACCGCATTCTCGCCACCGCAGCCAAAACCAAGGCGCGTCTCTACCTCGGTCATAACATGCGCCATATGCCCTTCGTCCGAAAGATGAAGGAGCTCATTGATGGCGGCACCATCGGCGAAGTGAAGGCCTGCTGGGTGCGCCATTTCGTGGGGCACGGCGGTGATTTCTATTTCCACGACTGGCACGCAGAACGCCGCTACTCGACCGGCCTCCTGCTGCAAAAAGCGGCGCACGACATCGATGTCATCCACTGGCTCTGCGGAGGTTACACGCGCCGCGTCAGCGGAATGGGCGCACTCACTCTCTACGGCGACCTCAAAGACCGCCTGCCCGCGACCAAAGGACCGCGTCCCGTGACGCATGGCCAAAAACTCGATGCCTGGCCGCCGGCCAAATCCCGCGGCCTGAATCACCGCATCGACATCGAGGATCTGAGTTCGATGCAGATGCTCCTGGATAACGGCGTGCAGGCGACGTATTCGCAGTGTCATTACACGCCGGACTACTGGCGCAGCTACACGGTCATCGGAACCGAAGGGCGCCTGGAAAACTTCGGCAACGGCGAGCCGGGCACTGTCATCCGGGTCTGGAACCAACGCCGGCCCGGCTACGACGCCGCTGGCAGTCGCACATATCGCGTCCCCGCCGCAGCGGGCGGCCACGGCGGTGCCGATCCACGGATCATCGGTGAGTTCATCCGCTTCGCCCGCGAAGGTGGAGAGACCGCCACGTCCCCGCTGGCCGCCCGCGAAAGCGTCGCCGCTGGCTGTCGCGCCACCG
>JBEVND010000043.1:0-4445 GCA_040508285.1 Rariglobus sp.
CGCAAAGCCTCTACGAAAAAAAGCACCTCACGTATCCGCGCACCGACAGCAGTTACCTGAGCACCGACATCCAGCCGACGATCGCGCCGTTGTTGGAGAAGTTGCGCGCGATCAAGTCCGCCGAGATCGCCAAGCTCGACCTTGCCGCGCTGCCGTTTTCGAAGCGCATCATCGACGACAAAAAAGTCTCCGACCACCACGCCATCATCCCGACACACATCCTCGGCGGCGAACTCGACGGCGACGAGGGGAAGCTCTACGACGCCGTCGTCACGCGGCTCATCGCGGTGTTTTATCCGCCGTGTATTCGCGCAATCACGACAGTCGATGCCGCGTCGGTCGAAGAACCGTTCCGCGCGCGTGGCGTTGTTCTCGTCGATGCGGGTTGGGAAGCGCTTTACGGGGGCGACGCGACCGACGATGAGCCGGTGTCCGGCAAAGAAAAGGATGCCGAGCCCGCGCAGAAATTGCCCGATTTCCAGGAGGGCGAACGCAATCCCCACGAGCCCAAGCTCGCGCAGTTGAAGACCTCCGCGCCGAAACGTTTCAACGAGGCGAGCCTGCTCCAGTTGATGGAAACGGCCGGCAAGATCGTGACCGATGAAACGTTGAAGGAAGCGCTCAAGGAGAAGGGTGTCGGCACGCCGGCGACGCGCGCCTCGATCATCGAAGTCCTCATCACGCGCCAATACGTCGAGCGCCGCAAAAAAAACCTCGTGAGCACCGACAGCGGCCGCGCGCTCATCTCGCTGGTGAAAGACGAACGTCTTAAATCGCCCGAACTCACCGGCGACTGGGAGCATCGTTTGAAACGCATCGAGCGCGGCGACTACGAAGCCGCGGTGTTTATGAAGGAAGTCGAGGCCTACACGCGCGAAATCCTCCAAGGCAACGCCGAGGCGACCATCGACCTTACAAACCTCGGGCCCTGTCCGACGTGCCACGCTCCGGTCATGCGCGGGCGCACGGGCTACGGATGCTCAAAGTGGAAGGACGGCTGCAAGTTCGTCCTGCCCGGCGTGCTCTGGGGGCTGACGATTGCGCCGGTGCTCGCGCGCGAGATCCTCATCCACAAACGCAGCCTCACGCCGCATCCCATCGATGTGGACGGCAAACGGCACTTCGCGCATCTGCGCTTCGACAAAAAAGGTGCGCCCGCCTACGACGTGGCCGATGCCGCGCAAAAAGCCGCCTCGGGCGACGAGTCACTCGGCGCGTGCCCGGTGTGTGCGGGCGACGTGGTGGTGGGAAAGAAAGCTTACGGTTGTTCCAACTGGCGCGGCGGCTGCCGCTTCGTGGTGTGGAAAACGATCGCGCAAAAAGAGATCACGCCCGACATCGTGCAACAGCTCCTCACCGCGAAGACGACCGACCTGTTAACCGGCTTCGTTTCGAAGGCGGGCAAGACCTTCGACGCGAAACTCAAGGTCATCGGTGGCGAGGTGAAATTGGATTTCGGCGCCTGATCGCGCGCATGGGTGAATTCTCCAAGGGGAGTGACGGGCCGCCGCCCGTTTCGCATGGCGTTGGGTGACTTGCAGGCGTGACGAGTGTCAGGTGGCCCAACCTCAAATCGAGAACCACCTCTATGAATACCAAGACCTCCACACTCGCCGGCAAGAAAGTCGCCATCCTCACCGCTGATGGATTTGAAGAAAGTGAACTCCTCAAACCGCGCGCCGCGCTCGAAGCCGCTGGCGCCACCACGGTGATCGTCTCGCCTAACAAAAAGTCGGTGAAGAGTTGGACGGGTGAGGGCTTCGGCGACGCCATCGATGTGGATCTGCACGTGAGCAAGGCCAAGGCCGATGACTTTGATGCACTGCTCGTTCCGGGTGGCGTGATCAATCCGGACAAGCTTCGTATCGAGCCGGACGCCGTGAAGTTCGTGCACGCGTTTTTTGAGGCAGGTAAACCGGTCGCGGCGATCTGTCATGGTCCGCAGATTCTGATTGAGGCCGGTGTGGTTAAGGGCCGTCGCCTGACTTCCTACAGCTCGATCAAAACCGACCTGATCAACGCCGGTGCCGATTGGGTTGATGAAGAGGTCGTGTGTGACCAAGGCCTCGTCACGAGCCGCAAGCCGGACGACATTCCGGCCTTCAACAAGAAGATGATCGAAGAGATCGGCGAAGGCGTGCACGACGGCCAGCGCGCAGGTTGAACGAGCGAGTCGGCGGCTTTCGATGTAAGGCTCGACCTTACGTCGACGCCGGCTTGGGCGGAACCGAGGGAGAAAGTGCGAGGGTCGTGCGAAGGTCTAAAGACAGCGCAGTCCTCATACGCACTCATGGGCAATGTAGGGCGGCATCGCGCGTTCTCACTCGTCCCGCGCGTGTTTTGCCGCGTGTGGCCGCAGTAGTTTCAAGTGGCCGGCATTGACCGGCGAGGCGACGTGCGCTCATAACCGGCGAGCGCCCGACCCGCGCGTTTCTCCCATGTCATCCATTGTTTCCTCCCGGCCTGTGAATTCCACGCGGCGCGTTTTGTTCGCCAGTCTTGCTGGCACCACCATCGAGTTTTTCGATTTCTACATCTACGCGACGGCGGCGGTTTTGGTGTTTCCCAAGTTGTTTTTACCGGCGTCGGATCCGGCCACGGCGACGCTGCAATCGCTGGCCACCTTCGCGCTCGCGTTCTTTGCGCGTCCGGTGGGCTCAGCGGTGTTCGGACATTTCGGTGATCGAATTGGTCGCAAAGCCACGCTGGTCGCGGCGCTGCTTACGATGGGTATCTCGACGGTGGTGATCGGCTTGTTGCCCACCTACGCGACGATTGGCGTATGGGCGCCGATCATGCTCGCGCTTTGCCGGCTCGGACAAGGCTTTGGCCTTGGCGGCGAATGGGGCGGGGCGGTGTTGCTCGCGACCGAAAACGCGCCGCCCGGGAAACGCGCGTGGTTCGGAATGTTTCCGCAGTTGGGCGCACCGTTGGGCTTCTTTGGCTCGGGGGCGATCTTCCTCGTGTTGTCCGAGACGCTGACGGAGGAACAGTTTTTGAGTTTCGGCTGGCGCCTTCCGTTTCTTGCCAGCGCGCTGTTGGTGATCATCGGACTTTACGTGCGGCTCAACATCACGGAGACGCCGGCGTTCCAGAAGACGCTCGACAAGAAAGAGCGCGTGGCGGTGCCGCTGTTCACGGTGTTGCGCAGTCACGCGGGCGCGGTGGTGCTGGGCACGTTGATTGCGCTGGCGACCTTTGTGCTCTTTTATCTCCTCACGGTGTTTTGCCTGAGCTGGGGAACGAAGCAGCTGGCCTACAGCCGTGAGAAATTCCTGATCATGCAGCTGGTGGGCGTGGTGTTTTTCGCGATCGCGATTCCGGTGTCGGCGTTGCTCGCGGACCGCTTTGGACGCCGGCCCGTGCTCATGTTGGTGAGCGCGGCGATCGTGGCGTTTGGCTTGGGTTTCGGCCCGCTGTTCGCGGGCGGTCAGATGACTGTCTTGGTGGCGTTGATCGTGGGCTTCACGTTGATGGGCATGACGTATGGCCCGATGGGGACGATCCTCTCGGAGCTGTTTCCCACGGCGGTGCGCTACACGGGTTCGTCGATGACGTTTAACCTCGCAGGCATTTTCGGCGCGTCGCTGGCGCCCTCGATCGCGACGTGGCTCGGAGTGAATTACGGGATCGCCTGGGTGGGTTACTACCTCGCGACGGCAGCCGGGCTGACGTTGCTGGCGCTGTGGATCAGCAAGGAAACGCGCGACAACGTCTAAGCGCGCGATCACGCGGTGCGGGATGAGTCGTTGACAGCGCGGGCGCGAAAGCTGGAGTGGTGCCTGCCGGTCCGCTGTCTGAATTCCGCCCTCAGCGCGTGATCGATGACGCTTCGGCGTCTAAGTGCCGACGATCGAGCCCGCCCGCTCTCGTCGGCACTGCTTTTTTTAAACGCATGAATGCATGCCGATAGAGCGGCATGCGGAATCGGCGCATATCCGCTGGCTTAGTTTAGCGGAAGTTTATTTGAGGTCCGCGCCATCAGGTGGGTGTCCGTAATGGTGTTTTTTTGGTCGTAGGTGACTTCAACGAGGAGGGTGTCTCCCTTGAAGAAGCTGTCATTCATGGGCCCCGTTTGTGCCATGGAGGCGGAGACTTCAGGGCCGCCAGATTTGGGCGTGGGTTTCACTTGGGGCAGCGGGTTTTTAACCGGTGCGCCTTCGACGAAACTGAATACATCAGTGGCCGTTCCATCACGATTGCTACGTGTCTCGAGCGGCGAACCGAAACGGTCAACGACCTCGGCTCGTTCGGCTCCGGGATGAAGATTTTTGAGCGCAGTGGTGGGCGGGGGCGGCGTTTCCTTGGGAGTGGCGCAGCCGCTCAAAAGCAGCGCAAGGGCGCAAATCGAAGCCGATGAAAAAGCAAGGCGTTTGAGCCGTGTATCTAAGTAGTGCATACGTTTATCGGACTGGACTGCCGGGCCCCCGTTCCCCCTGTAGCAG
>JBEVND010000055.1:0-5942 GCA_040508285.1 Rariglobus sp.
GGTGATGCCCGAGGTGATCGCACGCATGCACCCGCAATCGCCCGAGGAAAAGGCGGCGTTCGGGGCGCTGCTGCTGGAGCGGAAGGCCAACGCTCGCGTGCACCAAGGCGGCTGAGCAGTGCGCTCGCTTCGTTGGCGGACGTCCGTGCGCGTTGGAGGGAAATGCGTCGCGTCGTTTGCAAAGCGCGCTCCGTTGCCCAGCTTGCGCATCTCCTCACCCGTCCGGCCGCGGCGGGTGGGGTTTTGTTTTCTGCGGCCGGTTTCGTTGTCTCCTCTTATTTATCTATGAGCTCTACCTATGTTCCGATGATTCCTTGTGATGCTGCGGGCCCACTGGGCGTCCGCCATCTGCCCCGCCTGTGGCTCAAAGTTTCGCTGAAAGCTCGCGGGAAACTGGACGCAGCCTATCCCGATATCGGAAAAGGGTTCGACCAGATCGTCATCGATTCGCTCGGCCTCAAGGCCGATGCGGTGCGTGAATTCATTACCGCCGAAACGCCGACCTATGCGGAGTTTGAAACGTGGGTCAAAGCCCAGCCCGGCGTGAAACTGGATCGCGCCAACGTGAACAAGATTAACACGATCGTCCTCGGCTACCATCACGACGATGCGACGCGCAAAGAGATCCTCAAGACCGCGGGTTACCCCGATGACGGTTCGGTGCTCGGCGCCGCAGTGGAGCTCAACGCACTCGATGACTGGTCGGCCTTCCACGCCGGCGTGTTGAAGTAAGCGCAGCAGTTGTTTTTGTGAGTGATGGAGACGCGGGCGATCAGCCTGCGTCTTTTTTTGTGTCGCGAAAGTGAGCGGGAATAAAACCCGCGCGCATGCGTGCTTTTTCACGCAGACTTCATCTTCGCTTCACAAAGCCCGTGTAAGGTTGTGCCGATGAAGGCCGTCGGATTTTATCCCGTGCAGAACCCCATGATTGTTAAAAAGCTGATGGCTTATCCAGCCGGTCGGGTGGCGTGCGCGGTGTCTGCGGGAATGGGCGCGATGCTCTTAAGATCTTCAGCGTGGATCGAAAACACCGTGTTCATCGGCGGAGCCGCCCAACTCGCGAGTTTGTTATGCGGATCACCGACCGTGAAGACCGCCGAGGGCTGGGTGTTGCCGCTGGCGGAGGTTCCGGTGATCGTGACGGCGGCCTGCAGTGCGACGGATTTTTACGTGATGACGGCGGTATTGCTCGGCTGGCATTTGGCAAAACGCACCGGACGGGTCTTCGCGGTAATCGGGGCGATGCTGGCCGCGGTGCCGCTAACGCTGGCGATCAATGCGCTGCGAATCGTGGCGGTCGCGCAGGCGCACCGGTGGGCCATTCCACACGCACCGGAAGCCTACGAAAAGTCTCTGCACATGCTGACCGGCGTCGCGGTGTTCCTGCCCGCGTTGATCGCCCTCAACCTCATTTTTGAAACCTATGGACGCTCCTCCGATGCCCGTGCCTGCAACCACTGAACCCCGGCAGCGGCCTCTGTTGCCACCTGTCCTGACCGGCGCTCCCGCGCTGTTGTGGCTGTGGGTGCTGCCCATGGTTCTGCTGCTGGCGCTCAACCTCCAAGGCTACGCGTTGATCGAGGGTAACATGAACGACGCGCAGCGTAGGGACGCCTACCTGCTCGGCGCGGCCGGCGTGTTAAATATCGTGGCGGGTCTCGGGTTGTTTTTTGCGGCCCGGCGTCAGCGCGAATCATCGTGGTGGGGATTGCCAGCGGTGGTGGTGCAAGCCGCCTACCTCTGGATGGCGATGAGCTTTATGGATAACGTAGTGCCGCCTTCGGTGATGCAGTGGATTTACCCGCCGCAGCGGTATTTCTATAATCAGTTCGCTTTTGCGATGCTGCCGTTGTTCTGGGGATTGACGCGACTGGCGTGCTCAAAACCGCAAGCCGCCGGGCGACGGTCGCTCCTGTGGAGCGTGGGTTTCGCGCTGTTGGCACCGGTCTTGTTGTATGGGTTTTTCATGATTCTCCGGAGAGGCAACGGGTGGGGCGAAGTTGGCTCCGTGTTGCTCGCGATCATGGTGATTGTTCTGGGGGTTTTGATGTTTGTCGGAGTGATCCGCGGGCTTGCGATGGGCCTGCGTTCGTTGCGCGCCGGGCAAGGCACCGCGGAGCGAATCGCGATCTTGGTCTTCGCGCTGGCCATGCCTTTGGGCGGCCTGTTGCTCAATCGTTCGATTCCGTTCCCCAACGATTTTCAGGCGTGGGAAGTGTATGCGCTCACGGTGGCAAATGCCGCGGTCCTGTTGATCGCTTCGTGGCAGCATGAGCGGCGCCCGGGACTGAGTCTGGGCCTCCTGTGCGTGACGCTGCCGTTCACGCTGTATTTCTTCGTCGTGTTCCTGCCCTTCCTGCCCCTTTCGATCCTGGGCGTGATCGTGATGGGAGCGGGATTTTTGGTGCTGACGCCCACCGTGCTGCTGGTTCTCCACCTCAGTTTGCTGGCGAAGGCGCGTCGGGGTTTTGGTGCCCGCCAATGGGTGACGGGCGCGCTGTGTTTCCTCTTGTTGCCCAGCTTTTTCACCGCGCGCGGGCTGGCGGACAAAGCGGCTCTCAACGCGGCGCTCGATCATGTTTATGCGCCCGTCTTGGGCGAGAGCGCGATCACTTACCAAGCCAGCCGGGTGAACCTGAAGCGGGCGCTCGCGAATCACCGCAGCTACAAAAACGGAATCTATTATCCGCTGCTGTCGGACTACTACGCGTGGCTGGTTTTCGATCACCTCGTGTTGCCGGACGACAAGCTGGCACGTTTGGAGACGACTTTTTTCGGCGAACCGGGAACGAGTGAAAACCGGGATCTGGTGCGCAGTCACCGCGGGGATATCTTTGGTGGTTCGCGCAACAGTAATCGTGACCGTAACCGCATGCCCCGGGCGGTGCCGCCATCCCAGATGGTCACCGTCACCGACCTGAAGCTGGCGGTGAAACCTGCGGCTGGCGAAGCGACCACGGTCACCCTGGCGTTGACGCTGAAAAACATGGATAGAGCCGACGCCGAATATATCAAAAAGCTGCCGCTACCGGCGGGGGTATTCGTGAGCGGCTTCCGGCTGCACATCAACGGCGAGGCCGTGCCCGGTCGCATCACGGAAAAGAAAACGGCGCTGTGGGTTTATACGATGATCCGCGACAGCGAGCGCCGTGATCCGGGATTGTTGTTCTATAACGCGCCGGATGAACTGGAGCTGCGGGTTTTCCCCGTCGTGGCGTCTGTGCCGAGCATCGTGGAAATCGATTTTCTGGTGCCCTCGGCGCTGGCGAACCCGGATGAGCTCGGCCGCACGTTTGATCCTGCCGTGGTGCTTTCGCGTATCGAGAATCTCCTTACGCCTCGCATCAGCCACGACGAACGCGGCACCGTGTTGGCGGGCGGACTGAGCCGCCTGTCGCTGCCCGCGACAAAGCGGGAGCCTTATTTGCACGTGATCGTGGATCGCTCCGCGGCGAACGGCTTCGACGGGGACATCAAGGGGGCGTTGCAGGCGCTTCGGACGAAGTTGCCCTCGGCGGAAATCAAGCGGGTGACGCTGGCCAATTACGAAATCAAAGCGAGCGATGCCGGCGCGCCGACCTTGGATGCGTTGCCATTGCGCGGCGGTTTTTTGGCCGATCTGGTGTTGGCGCAGGCGATCCGTCAGCACCGCGACCTCGATCTCGACGGGGCAAAAGCAAACGGACCAGCGGGCCGGCCGATTTTCGTTATTCTCGGAAAACAGGCAAAGGCGCTGGTGGTGGATGATCTCAAGTTGACGAGTGAGTGGGCGGACTTGCTGCCGAGACTGGAGATTTATACGGCGGGTGCGGCCGGTGAATGGAGCACGGTGGTTGCGCCCCCGGAGGTGGATGTGCCGTTGTTGCGCCTTGGAGATTCGATGAGGCCGGTTGTTGAAGGTCGCCCCGTGCGTTTTACGGCGGCAGGTAACGAGGCGCGTCCGGAGTATTGGGATATGACGGCGAAGCACTGGCGTAACATCCCAGGCAGCCCGCTTTCCTCGGTGGGCGAGACGTGGTCGCGAGCGGTGGGCTTGCAGCTGGCTCAACAGGATTACTCACGTGAGCCGGGGCGTGCGGACACCGCTCTAAAAACGTTGGTGGCGGAGAGCCGGGAGTCTGGCGTGATGCTGGCTTCGACCAGCTACATCGTCGTCGAAAACTCCGCCCAGTGGCGGATGCTCGATGTGGCTGAGCGGCAGAAGCTCGAACAAAACGCGGCGCTTAGCTTCAAGGAAACGCCCGCCCCGACGTGGGTGTGGTTGAGCGCAGGCTTCGGTCTATGGCTCGCGTTTCGCCGCTGGCTGAAGAGATGGAGGATGCGCGCGCAGTGCTAATACTCTCGGATTGATCCACGGAGAGAAATGCCGGCTGGCCGCGCGGTTCGCGGACGTTCGCTGAACACGAAGCGCTCGTCGAATCAGACGACCAGGTGTTCGTCAAACGTGGGCCGGGGTGCTTCCCACTGGAGGAACGAGCTGGCTGCTTCCCAAGTGGAAAACACCTCGAGTTGATGCACCGAGGACATGGCTTTTTGGTAAACGTAGCCACACGCGGCGGCGAGCGGGGAGGCGGTGATGAGCGCCCAACGCGCGGTGTTGGTGCGTTTGTTTTCCCGCAGAAAGGCGATCACGTTCCGGAGATCGGCCATCGTGTAGGTCGGCTCCACGTCGGTGATGTCAGCAACGCCTTCGTAGTCCTGGCGGTAGGCCGGGTCGGCCCACATGCGTTCGATGCAGGAAAGAAAATGCGCGGCGTCGAACGAGCCGGAAAACCGCATAAAAATCATCTTCCGCTGTTCGTTGATGGTGTAGCCGAAGGTCATACAGCGTTCGCGATGGCTGAAGAAAACGCGCGATGACAGGTGAACTCAATGTTCGAATCCCAAATCACGGCACCTTCTGGCCGCGGGCGGCGGCGAGGAGGGAATACCATTCTTCGCGCGTCAGCGTGAGATCGTCGGCCTGCGCGCTGGTGCGCACCCTCTCGGCTTTGGTGGTGCCGATGATTGGTTGCATGCCGGCGGGATGGCGCAGGATCCACGCGAGCAGGATGGCTTCGGGCGACGTGTTCTTCGCGGCAGCCAGCTCGGCAACCAAGGCGGTGGCGGGGTGAAGCGGATTGGCCGCAGTGGCGTCGGCGGCGGTGCGGAGCAGTTTGCCTCCGCCGACGGGTGACCACGGTTGCACGAGGATTTCGTGGCGGCGGCAGTAGTCGAGGGTGCCCGAGGCCAGGTTGGCTTCGGCGATGGAGCCCGTGCGGTTGGCCATGAAGCCCTCGACGACGAGCGCGGGCTGGGCGAGGGAGAACTCAAGCTGGTTAACCACGAGTGGCTGGCGGACGTAGTGGCGGAGGAGCTCGATTTGATTCGGCGTGTGGTTGCTCACGCCGAAGTGGCGGACCTTGCCGGCGCGGACGAGCTCGTCGAAGGCGCGGGCGACCTCGGCCGGTTCGCCGAGCGGGTCGGGACGATGGAGCAGCAGGAGGTCGAGGTGATCGACGCCAAGGCGTTTAAGAATGGCTTCGGTCGAACGGAGAATGTGTTCGTAGCTGAAATCGTAGCGGGCGGGTTCGCCGCTCAGGTAAGCGTCGTTGGCGAAGCGGATGCCGACCTTGGATTGGAGAACGATGCGATCGCGGAGGCCGGGCGTGGACTGGAGGATACGACCGAAGAGCGTCTCGGATTTGCCGGCGGTGTAGATGTCGGCGTGGTCAAAAAAGTTAATGCCGCAATCAAGCGCGGCGGCGACGGACGCACGGGCGGCCTTTTCAACTTCGGCCGAGATGGGCGCGTGGTCCCACGTGCCGCCAATCTTCATGCAACCATACGCAATGCGCGAAACAGTGAGGTCGGTCTTGGGGATACGGTAGGTCTTCATGGGCGGGTAATAAAGACCGCAGCCTGAACCCCGCCGGCCACCGCGGGCAAGCGCATGCTCGGCC
>JBEVND010000064.1:0-4770 GCA_040508285.1 Rariglobus sp.
GGGATGGGCAACCACACGGGAGTCGCGCGGTGACGCTGGTTGTGTTCGGCCCACGCGAGCGCGAGAAGCGCTCCGCCGATGAACAACATGATCAACGCGACCGTGGGCGGCAGGCTCGTGCTCGAACCCCAGCGATACGCTGTAGGCATGCTGAGCGCGTAACCGGCCAGCGTGGTCATGCCGATCGCGCCTAGTAAAGAGCCGCCCATGGCTACCGCCAGCAGCCGGCGTTTTTCTCCAAATCGTGTGATGTGCCACGGCAGCAACACACCGACGATCAACATGGCAAACGCTGCGACCGCCGGCATCGGTCCGGGCACGCGCACAGGTTCGCCGGTGATGAGGTTGGTCAGCCACGATTCAAGTTCGTGACCCACTCCGATGAGCGTTTCGGAGAGGGAAATTAATCCGATAAGTGCCGGGACGAGGGCCAGCCATGCCATCCGGCGATGGCCCATTTCAAGGCCGATCAAAATCACGCCGAAGATCGCGAACCCTAAAATTGACGGAATCGTTTCAACGCTGCGGGTGTCTCCACTGCCCAGGGGGTCAAGTCCCAGAAAAAGGATACAAAGTGAAAGCAGCGTAGTGATGCTAGCCAAGCCGATGACTGCGCGCCGCATCCATGACTTTTGTGGACTGTGGGGCTGATGCGGCATCTGGGTGTTTTACCCTAGATGGATGCGCGATCATTGCGCAACCCACATTTCGCGATGTTTGCGGCTCCTTTGCAAGAGGCGCACTGAAAGCTGCATGCGCAGGAGATTCTTCGGGCAATTTACCTCATTCCCGACGTCAGGGGGCTAGAACACCTGATGGCTTTGGGGGGACGCTCCCATTTTTTTCTTCACTGCCAAAGCTGTTGAAGAGCCGGCTTGGGCCGTAGGAGAAAATCCACGACGGTTTCGCGAGCGTGCCCTTGAGTTTCACTTCAAATACCTTCGACAGCGGCGTGAGCACAAAGCCGACGGCGCTGCCCAAGACCGACGTGCTCTCGTCAAACGGGTGTAACTTCGCGGTGAAATCCAGCGTGTTGTCCTTCAGCTGATAATCGCCCTTGGCCTGAAGCAGCGCGCTGCGACCGGTGATGCGCAAGTCGTCGAAATGAACGCGATCGGCTTTCAGTTGGAACGGGGCTTCAACTGTAGTGAGAGAAAAACTACCGAAGTTGATAAAGGAGCCGTTGAAGGCTTCGGAAAGTGGGCCAAAGAGATTGAGCTGCGCGAGTTCCGCGCCGGTGATGCCGGCACGACCTTTGCCGCGGAAACTGTGGAAATTCGCAAAGTCACCCTCGGCGGCCAACGTGAAGTTGAGCAGACCGCGGTCGAGACGTTCCATCAGCTCGCGACTTAGATCGGCGGACTTCTGCGGCGACACCTTGGGGTTGGCCGGCTGCAACGTCGTGACGGTTTGCACGACCTGCCCAAGGTTCGCCTGATGGAGTTTGATGTCGAAGGCGAGGCGACGGGCGTTTTCGGGGCCGCGCAGTTTGGCGTTACCCATTGCCTGGCCCTCGGCGAACATAACGCTGAGCGACGGCAGATCGATGTGGTTGTCACGCATCACGGCGACGACCTTCAGATCCGAAAGCGGAAAATCGTGATAGGTCATCGCGCCAGTCGACGTGAGATCGATGTCGATGCTCTCGTGTTTACCCACGGGCGAAGCCGCGCTGTCGACGCGGCCTTTGAGCTGTAATCGGGGCGGCGTGCTGAAGTGGTAGGGCGCGAGCAGCTCGGCGGATTCCTCTTTGAAGAGTGAGGAAATGGTTTCGAGGGGCAGCGTCGAATCGACGGCAAACTCCATGTGGCTCCACGTGTCGCGCTCCAAATCGATGGAGCGGGCGAGCCAGCCGTGTGCGGACCCCTGACCGAGCGCCACCTCGAAGTGGCGAATATCGAACCAGTTGGGGCGGAGAAAAAGCCGCGTGTTCACGCGATCAAATGCCACGCCCTTAATGCCCGTTCCCGCGCCTTCCGCCTCGACGAAAACGCGTGTGCCGTAGCGATCGCCCCAGCGGCCTTGCACATCGACATCGGCGTCGGGCAAGCCCCGGTCAAAGTTGAACATCGTCCAGAAATTGGACCACCAGTCGTGAAACCAGCCGGAAATGCCCATCGGGCGGAGCCCGCCGGTAAGCAAGAAGCGAAAGTCGTTGCTCTGTGTATCCATCTCATAACTACCGTGCGCGAGGCTTTCGCCCTGACGGAGCACGAGGTTGTCGGCCAGCACATGCGTGCCGTCGTAGGTGAACTCGGTGCCGGTTTCGTCGAGCAAAACGTCGCCGACACGCACCGAACCGCTATGGAGACGACCGGTGACTTTCCCGACTTTCCAGCCGGGCAGGAATGCGGCGCGCACATAAAGCGGCGCGGCCTGAGCGGGGTCGAGCAGACCGGACAGATCTTTCTCGATCAGGCTGCCGGCGAAGGCGAGGGTGGCATCATCGACAAACCCTTCGAGCTCCAGTTGCGCGGTTTGTTGCTTCGGCTCGGCCAGACCGCGCAGATGCCAGAAACCTTCGGCGAGACCGATGGCAACCTCGGCATTAAATAAACCGGCGGCAGGTTGCGCGACGGTGACGGACAGCGGCCCCGTGGTTATTTTGCGCCAATGCAGTGCGGACGATTGCAGTGCGATACTTTCGAAAACCGGACCGGCACCGGCGCGAAGCGCGAAGACGAGGTCGTCGGCCAAGATTTCGCCGGGCAACTCAACGCGCCCGATGCGACCATTGATCTCCAGGGGTTTTTGCAACGCGCCGTTGAACGAGATCGTGGCTCTGCTTTCCACGTCGTGCGCGCGGCCGCTCAACCCGTCCACGCCGAGCGCTTGTAGATCCACGGAGGCAGCGGCCAGCGTTACTCGCGCGGAAACGGGTGTTAATTGCAGGTGCAGTCGCGGGTTTTCGAAGGCGGCGAGTCGGGCCTCGGCTTGCTGGATCTGGCGGGCCGCGGCGATCCAGGCTTTGACGACGCGGTCTGCGGCGTCGCCCGGTCGGGCGTCCTCGGTGCGCGGCGACGGGCGGTTGATGCGTCCGGTGGCCTGGACCGGCACGCGTCCGACGTATCCGGAAAGGTAGGACAAGGCGATCTGGTCGCCTACCGGCCGGAGCGAAAAGTCGACGCCCGAGATGGGTTTTTCGTCTTCGCCTGAAACGGAAAGCGCGGCGGGCAACTGAAGGGCAAGTCCGTTGACGCGGATTTCTTGGATGTCGATTTTGCCGAGAATCAAGTCCCACGGATCAAGTTGGACGTAGACAAGACGCGCCGTGATCAGCGGTGATGCCGGTGCATCGGTATCGGCGACGCGCACCTCTTGAAGCAGGAGGTGGCCCGAAAAATCCATGGCGCTATGCCCGTAGGTGAGCTGGATGCCTTGCTCGGTGAGACGCCGTTCCACCATCCGCCGCAGCGGCTCGGGCACAGGCACGCGTTTTGTTGAGAGCAGGTGCGCTTGTCCGGCGAGAGCCGCGAGCAGGATCAGCCAGACCGAGCAGAAACTCAGGTTGGCGAGCTGGCGCGCGCACCAGCGGAAGATTTTCCATACCCGGCGCGTTTTCATTCAGCGACCGATTTAAGGAGCCGCGGCGGGCTTCTCGGCGGTTTGTGCGGGTGCACCCGGATCGCGGTCGCCATAGGTCAACGTCCACAGAGCGTCGAGGAGCGGCTGATCGAGGGCGAACACGAGGTTGAATTCCTTGGAACCGGCGAGCTGTGTGCCACCGCCTGAACGTTCGGCGATTTGCAGGGTGGTCGTCGTGGGCTGGCTTTCGGCGCCGCCGAGAGAAAGCGTGGCCGACAGTGTGTATGTCCACGGTTTTGGTTGGCCGTCGACGACGGTGGTTTCGCTGAACGTGTCGCGCACGAATTCCTTGGCGCGCAAGGTGGAGAGATTCGCGAGCACGGCTTTAATCGCGTCGCGACGCAGCTCGGTCTCGTTGGCGAGCGCGGCATCCCACGTTTGATTCGCGTCGAGTTTGAGCGAAACGATCGGCTTGTCGGGCGTGGCGTTGGCGACGAGCGAGAGGCCGGTGATTTTTGAGCCCTCGGGGAGCGTGCGGAGCGTGCGCTCACGGTAGACGTTGGGCGAGACCGGGAAGTCGTGAAGCGTGTCGCCGGCGACGGCGTAGATGAACGATTGGCCCACAACGCGCGCCTGCACGGTGCCGCCGTTGACGCTGCTCATGCCGAGCTGCAACGCGATGCGCGCGGGGGCGGCAGCGGTGGCGGGAGTCGTCGTGCCCGATTTGAGCGTGAGGGTGATTTCGCGCTGCGGGAGATTAAAGCCGTAGTTCTCGATTTCGGCGTCAGACGGGGCATCGCGCAGGAAACCGGAAGCCTCGGGCGTGTGCGGAGTGACGGTGAGCAGGGCGAGGCGCTGGAGAAGGTTGCTCACAAGTTTGGCGTCGGCCGGGATTTCGGGGGCACCTGCCGGGCGCACGATGCGCCAGCCAGCGGCTTCATCGAGACGCAGCACGAGCGGCTCCGCCTGGCCCGGCGCGGTCAGTGAGATGTTGGTCACGGCGGCAGGATCGAAGTCGAGAACCTTGGTGTCGCGGAGCTTTTCCTGGGCGCGGCGAAGCGTATCGAGCAGGGCGTTGGGTATCGCCGTTACGAATACCTGCGTGCGGTCCTCCATGCGGGCGTAGTGGAGGGTGGCGGGGGCGAGGGGATCGCTCTTGAAATTGTTCTCCTTGGTAAAGGGATTGCCCAGAAGCAGCGTCTCGCGGCGACTGTTACCCTCGATGGTCACACGCAGGGACGGCTT
>JBEVND010000103.1:0-7416 GCA_040508285.1 Rariglobus sp.
GCAGCCGGCGGGATGGGCAGTGACACAGACAAATCCACGGACTTTGGGTTTGATGACCATATAAAGAGAGGGAGATTTCGGGGATGGGAGGCGGGGGGCAAGACGCAAAACGGTGCGGCTGAAGGCGCGGGCAACGCCCTGATCGTTCAACTTGGAGAACGGGAATGCGAACGTTTACGACAGCGCGCGGGATCTGATCGCAAAGAAGCGGAAGGGAACGCTGCAGGTCGGTCGCGGTGGCCCACTCGCGCGACCGCTTAGTTGCTGATGAGCATCATCGGGCCTTCAGCCTTCGGGACGCCGCCTTTACGCTCAAGGGAAACCGCGAAGACTTGGGCGGCGGCTACGTTTTTGCCGGGCTTGAAGTTGATGCGCGCATCGCCGGTTGCGGGATCGACGGTGAACACACCGCCATCAACCGGGATGGGATATTGCGGGTCGATGACCCAGAGTTGGTAGTCTTTGTCGATCTGAAGCGCGGGCAGTTTGGAGACGACGAGCACGCCTTCCTGACGATCGGGATTCCACACCGCGATGGCACGAGCCTCGGGAGAGTTGCCCGCGAGCGAGGTGAGCGACGCAATCTTGAGACGGGCAACGTCGGCTTGCGTAGTGAGGTCGGCAACGAGGCGTTCGGTCGAAGCGAGACGTTCGAGCTGGCCACGCGAAAGGATGCGCTCGGCCTCGAGCAGGTTTTTCAACGTGCCGGTTTCCAGTCGCGCAACGCGCTCCGCTTCGAGGACCGATTGGAGTTCGCCGCGGACGTTGAAGCTCTTTCCTGCGAAGAAAATCGCCGCAAAAAAGAAACACGCGGCCGCCGCCCAACCGAGCCAGGGCGGAGGAGTAAAGGGAAGCACGTAGCCATCGGTGATCGCTTTGACAGGCACGGCGGAGTTGAGAATGCGGGCTCGCAGGGCGGGCGAGGGCGCGGCGACGGCCGGTGCGTTGAGCGCGAGGGCGGAAGCGGTGCCGCGCAGTGAATCGACGAGTTGGCGCAACTCGGCGTCGGCCGCGAGGGCGGTTTCGAACGCAGTGAGCTCAGCACCTTCGAGCAGATCGAAGGCGTAAAGCGCGGCGAGTTCTTCGTGGCGTTCGTCGATCATAACTGCGGCGCGAGCAGGTCGCGGAGTTTAAAAAGGCCGCGACGGATGCGGGCTTTGACGGTGCCGAGCGGTTGGGAAAGTTTGGCGGCGATCTCTTGTTGGGTGAGCCCACCGAAGTAGGCGAGTTGCAAGGCGTCGCGTTGTTCGCCGGGCAGGGTGGCGAGTGCGCGGCGGACGGCGGAGGCCTTCTCTTTGAGCCAAAGATGGTTCGCGGAATCGGTGAAGTCCGCGCCGTTCGTGTTTTCGTAACCGAGATCGGAGGGCGCGGCGCGGTCGAGAAGTTCGGCGCGACGGGCGCGGGACCGCAGGCGATCGATGGCGCGGTTACGGGTCAGCGTTGCCGCCCAGGAAAACGCGTGGCCCCGTCCGGCTTCGAAGTCGGCCGCCTTTTGCCAGAGCGTCACAAAAACGTCGTGGAGAATGTCTTCCGCCTCGGCATTGTCGTGGAGAATGCTGCATGCGAGTGCATGGAGCGGGCGCACCCAGCGATCGTAGAGTTCGCCAAGCGCAGACTGGTCGCCGGCGCCGGCGCGGCTGAGCAGTCGGGCGTCGTGCGCGTGGCGTTCGGCGTCGAGCGTGGGAGCAGAATCGATGGACGACGAATCGCTCATGCGGCGGGCGAACCATCCGTGGTCAACCTCGCGTCGTCGGAAAACGGCGACCGATGGAAAGCGGTCAAACGCGGTGAGGTTGAGAGTGGGCACTTCATGATGAAACGTGCGAGAGGACGGACGGGATGCAGTGTTTCAGGATTTGGCGGAACGAAGCAAGTGTTGAGGGGAATGTTCGCAGACCGGCCAAAGCGCTAGTGTGCTTGGCGAGCCTTAGATCACGACCGACGGAAAGCCGCGACGAAGAAGCCGTCGGTATTATAGTCAGAGGGCAACAGCGTGCGCGCCGGTGATGCCGGCGTGAACTCCGGGTGCGCGACCAGGAACGCGCTGATGACATCTTCGTTTTCGTGGTGGCTGAGGGAGCAGGTGGCGTAAATCAACAAACCGCCGGTGCGCACGCGCGGGGCGTAGCGATTGAGCAGATCGCTTTGGAGTTTAGCGGAGTTGGCAACGGTCTGCTCGGTGGTGCACCATTTCAGATGAGGCGCGCGGCGCCACGTGCCTGTTCCGCTGCAAGGCGCATCGATCAGCACACCGTCGTAGGTTGCGGATGGCGCGGAGGAGAGAATGCGGATGTTGCCAATACGTGCGCGTGAGGCGCGGGCGCCCAGTTCGTCGAGTGCGCTGGCTCGGATGTCGTGTGCATCGACGCGACCTCCGTGACGGAGCAGGCGGGCGAGTTGAAGGGTTTTACCGCCTGCGCCGGCGCAGGCATCGAGCCATTGTCCGGCAATGGGTAGGTTGAGCTGAGCGAGAAGCAACTGCGAGCCGAGGTCTTGAATGTCAAAAAGGCCGCGGGTGTAGGTGTCGGTCGTGGTCAGATCGGCCTCGGCGATCACTTCGACGGCACCTTCAAGGACGGGCGCCGGGCGGACAGCCCAACCACGGGCGGCGAACTCGTCGAATACCGGCGTGGGATTATCGGTTTGAATACGAATCCAGAGCGGCGCGCGCGTGTGCAGCGTATCGATCGCCGGAGATTGAAACGCAGCCGGGCAATGTTCGGCAAACCACGCGGGCAGGAGTGCGGCGGGATCGGCTGCGAGGTGACGGGCCTTCTCAGCCACCGTAGCGGGAACCTCCGGCCAACCCGCGGTCCAGTGTGCGCGGAAGGCGTGGGTGGCGGGCGTGTCGGCGGCGAGCCAGGCAGTCGCGCGGATGGCATCGTCGGGAGTGTCGCCGGCCACACGTGCATCGATCCATGGCAGGTGTCGCAGGGCGGTGTATAATAATTCTCGATACAACCGGCGATCGCGGCTGCCGAAGCGTTTTTCGCGGGCGAGCAGTTGTTGCAGGCGGGAGGGCAGGTTGCGGTCGGTGGCGACGTGCGGGCGGAGCGCGGCGAACAACTGCAGGAAATACCGCCCTTGGCTGGCGGCGGGCGAGGGACGGTCGGTCACGATTTAGAAGCTGGCGAGTTCTATGCTCACGCTGAAACCGGTGGAGCCGGCGCGACTGTCGCCGTTGCGGAAAGTCAGCACGTAGTCGATGAACCAGAGATTGCGGATGTTCTGACGAAGGCCGAACGCCTGCTGGCTGAAGTTGCCGCGGCGGGTGTCATAGCGAAGCTCGGCAAGTGCCTCGTAGGCTTCGTTGATGAAGTAGCGGAGGTTCATGCTGTATTCCTGGATACCTGTGATGCCACCGGCGGGAATAGCTGCGGTGGGATCGGATTTAAGGAAGTCAGTTCCGACGCGAACCGACCAGACGCCCGGGTCGCGGAAGGTGACGCCGGTGTTGATTTCCTGCAGCGTGAAGTTGCTGGGCGTGATGTTGGTGTAGACGTCGAACCGAAGCCAGTTTGCCGGCATGAGCGCGAGTTCGCTTTGAATGGCCGAGAAGTGGCTTTCGCCTGCGGTGCGATCCAGGCGCCAGTCACCGGCGACGTTCAACTCGGCGAGGTCGCGTGAACCATAGGCGGGGTCGCGGGTTTGGAGCGTGTTGCTCACGCCAAGACGCATCGTGTTGGTATGCGTCAGCGTGTCGATGTCACGACGGTCACCGAGTCCAAGCGGCTGGAGGTAGGTCGAGAAAGCGGTGCGGTCGATCGGCGGAATGTAGGCGGTGCCTTGATCGGCATTCGTGATCGTGCGGTAGGAAACGTAGGGCTTCACCACGTGGCGGAGGCCGTCGATGCCCCAGCGCTCGTTTTTGTAATTGTAGGTGGAGCTGGCCTGCATCTCGGCATCGAAGCCGAGTTCGCCGAGCGTGCGGCTGTAGTCGTTGCGGCCACCCATCGCGTCGTCGTAGTAGGTGACGCGGGCGCCCGCCACGGGCTTGATGGAGAGCCATTCGCGAGGGGAGAACGGACGGGTGAGGCCGTAGTAGGCATCAAAGCGGTTGACCGAATTATCGAAGGCCAGGGACTTATCCTCGAGCGCGGCGATACTGGCGTTAACGCGGTGATAAATGCCGCCGCCTACATCGACGGGGAGACCATCAAAGCGGATCTCCGGCAGGCGGCGCTGCACGATGTGGTAACTGTTGGGCTGAAAGCGGGTGAAGGCGGAGACGACGTAGTTGTCGGCCGTGTAGTAGCTTTCGAGGAAGTTGTCCGGCGTCTCGACATTGCGGAAGTCGCGTTCGACGAAATCGCGGGTGATTTCGGAGTCGGACCAGTAGTTGAGTTGGCCGAGCAGCGTGATGTTGTCGTTGATCGTCTGGTAGTGTTCCCAGGAGGCGTAACCACGGTTTTCAGGAACGGGATCGAGCAGGATGTCGAAGTCGCGATCACCCCGGTCGTTGATGTAACCGCTCTTAAAACTGCCGCGGAACGTGTTGTCGGCCGAAGATGATTTATAGGAGCCGGCGGGGCCAAACATCAGACCGCGGCTGGTGTAAACGCCCAGTTCGCCGCCGAGTTTAACCGAAGGCGTGACGGGAACCTGCAATCCAAGCTCCAGGATGCCGCCGAGTGTCGAACTGTAACCGGCGCGGGTGCGCAACAGCGAGAGAATCGGGTCGTTGACCGACTGGTCGTAAAGCGGAACGGGAACCGGCAGAATCGGGCCCACGCCCACGCGTGCGTGTTCTGCGCGGATCGTGCTGCCGGGCGTGTAGGTGACTTTGCTCGCGCGCAGCGTGGGCGTGAACAAACCGGGCTCCGAGAACGTCACGACGGCGTTGTGCACGATCACTTGCGTCGGGTCGCCATCGACGCCGCTGCCCGAAACGAAAATCGGATCTTCACCGAGACGCATGTCCTTCACGGTGTAGCTGCGCGTCTCCAAATTGTAGTTAAGCTCGTCGGCCAGCAGGCGTTGCGAGCCACGGGTCAACGTGACGTGACCGGACGCGCGGGCGATCTGAGTGCGCGGATCATAGGAAATCTGGTCGGCGGTCAGCAGAGCGCCATCGTAGGTGAGGCGTGCGTCGCCATTGAAAACCGTGCCGGCCTCGGTGATCTCGGTGCGACTGGCGGTGATTTCGGGCAGGGCTGAAGTGGCTCCGTTCAGGAGGCTCGCACTGGCAAGAAGAAGGACGGGGAGTAGGCGTCTGGTCACGGTGATGGCCCGCCAATAAGGCGGGCGTGCCGATGCCTAGCAAGCTCCCACTGTGTGCGGAAACCTGAGAGCTGGCGCACTTTTCGCTTTCAGGCCGTAACCACCAACCCTTACATCGTCGCGACCCGCTCCCGTCCACCACCTCATCATGGCACGCACCACCGCCCGCTCTTCCACCGCTCTTAAAGAACTTGCCCAGCTTCGGACCGAGATCCGCACGTTGGGAGCCGCGTTGGGAAGAGTGATCACTCAAGTGGAAGGGCCCGAAACGCTGGCCACCGTCGAACGCCTTCGCACCCTTGCCAAGGCCAGCCGTGCCGGCGACGACTCCGCCGCCTCCTCGCTGGGCAAAGCCATCGCGGCGCTGACTCCCCACGAGGCGTTTAATCAGGCGATGGCGTTCACCCTCTACTTCGAGTTGGTTAACCTCGCCGAAGAGAACTTCCGCATCCTGCTTCTTCGCCGCCGCCGGGCCGCCCGCCTCGGAGCCGACCCGAAGTCCGCGGATGCCCGGCCAATTCGTGAATCCATCGAAGCCGCCGTGCTTGAGCTGAAAAAACGCGGAGTCGATTCCGCCGCGATGCAACAACTGGTCGATCGCATCAACATCGACCTCGTTTTCACCGCGCATCCTACCGAGTCCAAGCGCCGCACGCTCCTCGCCAAACTCCAGAGCCTGGCCGAAACCCTTCGTCTCCGCGCCAATCCCGAGATCAACGGCCTGGCCTTCGCCGATCCGGCGTGTGTCGAGCGCGAGATTGCTTCGCTCTGGCTCACCGATCGCAGCCGCACGGCTCGTCCCGAGGTCGCCGATGAGGCGCGCACCGGTCTGTGGTATCTCGACTCGACGTTGTATGAGGCACTCCCACGTCTGCACGCCGATATGGAGCGCGCGCTGAAGCTTCATTATCCCGAGGTGAAGGCTCCTTCACGCTGGCTTGTATTCGGTTCCTGGATCGGTGGCGATCGCGACGGCAACCCCAACGTCAACGCTCGCGTCACGGCCGACATCCTCGCGCTTCACCGCCGTCTCGCCGTCGAGAAAATGCATGCGGGCGTTTCCCGTTTGCTGCACACGCTCACGGTTTCCGATCTGCGCGATACCGTGTCGCCCGCGGTGCGTCGTCTGTTGAAGGACAGCCGGCACCTTTCCAAATACGTGGAGCAGCTCGGCAGCCGTTATCCGCATGAGCCGTATCGTTTGCTCCTCGGCGGTCTGCGCGAACGTCTCGCGCTTGCGATCGACGAGGTCAGCGACGGCACCGTGCTCATGCCGGAAACCGCCGACGACGAGCCGGCGCTGCCCGCCGACACGTTGCACGAAGCGTTCGATGCGATGCGCGAGAGTCTCATTGCGGGCCGTGGTGCGTTGCTCGCCGAGGGCGATCTACAATCGCTGCGTCACCAACTCGACATCTTTGGCCTGCACGCCTCGCACCTCGACCTGCGCCAGCACTCCAGCCATCACGAAGCCGCCGTCGCAGAGCTCATCGAACGCGACGACTACGCGAAACTGCCCGAGGAAACCAAACGCGAACTCCTCTCTGCCGCCATCGATTCGGCCCGCCCGCTCGGCGCCACCGCGCTCGGTAAACTTTCCGCTCCCACGCGCAACGTCCTCGATCCGCTCCGCGTTGCCGCACTGGCATCCGCGAAATTCGGTCCGTCCGCTCTCGGCATTTATATCATCAGCATGACCGACGCCGTGTCGGACCTGCTCGAGGTGGTTTATCTGATGAAGCTCACCGGCTCGTCGTTGCCGATCGCGCCGCTGTTCGAGACGCTCGACGACCTCAACCTCGCGCCCCAGGTCCTCGGCACGCTCTTCACGCATCCCGCCTACGCGCCCATTCTCAAAGCCGCCAAAGGCCACCAGCACGTCATGCTGGGCTATTCGGACTCCAATAAAGACTGCGGTTACCTCACCGCCAACTGGGCGCTCTACAAAGCCCAGGAAACCATCACCGCCGTCTGCCGCGAACACGACGTGCGAGTCACTCTTTTCCACGGTCGCGGCGGCAGCATCGCGCGCGGCGGCGGTCCGGCTGCGAAGGCCATTCTTGCACAACCGATCGGCCTGCGCGACGGCGGTATTCGCGTCACCGAGCAGGGCGAAGTGCTCTCAACCCGTTATCACGATGCCGACCTCGCGCACCGTATTCTCGAGCAGATGGCCTACGGCGTTCTCCTCGGTTC
>JBEVND010000170.1:0-3322 GCA_040508285.1 Rariglobus sp.
GTCTCGACGACCTCGGCCGAGATCCCGAAGCCGCCAAACACTCCGTCTTTCACATCCCCGGCAAACTCGTCGCTCCTGGCAGCTATACCGTGCGCGGTCTCACCCACCCGGGCATCGACATCACGTATCAACTTACTCCCTACACCCACGGAAACCCTCCTTGGAACAACGGTGATCCCGCCTCTCAATGGCTCACCAACCACAGCGCTCCCAGCGATGTGATCTTCGTCCCCGCCGGCGTTGCGCCCGTCCGCAAAGACAAACCCTCCTCCGCCGGCGGCCAGGTCCTCATCGCCAGCCGCGTCGCCGAGGGCGGCAGCGGTCTCGCCTGGGTGGACATGGATGGACAAAAAGTCTGGGGCCAGCACTGGCTCGGCGGTGTCTGGACCGCCGCCTCGCACCTCTCCGTCGATCACGGCACCCGCACGGTCCCCGGCGTTTACGCCTACGCCGCCGCCTCGTGGCCCGGCGATAAATACAACAACTACCGTTCCGAGCTCCGCCTCCATAAACTCATGACCACCGGCCACGGCGTAAAAGCCCCGGGCGACAAGCGTTTCGGCTCCGGCGAAGACCGTCCCGTCCTCGATCCCACCTACTCGATCCCTTTGGCCAAGCCGCTGCCCGATGACTTCGCCAAGCTCCCCGAGCGCGACCAGAAAAACCTCGTCCGCACCCTTTCCGCCGATCTCAGCGGTCTCGCCGTCCACAACGGTCTGGTCTGGGCGTCCTTCGAAGAACGCGGTTTCGCCGTCGTCATCGACGCGCACGCCGGCAAGGAACTCGGCACCGTCGCCATTCCCGCCGTGCGCGCCCTCGCCTTCGATCGCTCCGGCAATCTCCACGCCCTCTCCCAAGGCCGCCTGCTCCGTTTCAAAATCGACTTCACCAAGCCCGCCTCGCTGCCGGAACCCGTCGTTCTCGCCAGCGGACTCCTCGATCCGCAGGCGCTCATGATCGACGACAAGGGCGTGATCTACGTCAGCGACTGGGGCACCAGCCACCAGGTCAAACGCTTCGCGTCCGACGGCCGCCCCCTCGCTCCCATCGGCGAACCCGGCGCGCCCACGATCGGCACCTACAACCCGCGCAAGTTCAACCACCCCGCCGGCATGACCGTGGACGACCGCGGCCGCCTTTGGGTCACCGAAAACAGCCACACGCCGAAGCGCGTCAGTCTCTGGAATCTCGGTGACGCCAAATTGATCGACGCCTTCTACGGTCCCATGCGCTACGGCGGCTCCGGCGCCGTGGACCCGCGCGACCCGACCCGCTTCTTCTACGACGACGACCATGGCGGCGGCATCGAGTTCAAACTCGACTACGCCACGGGCCGCTCCGAGCCCGTATCCATTTATTACCTACCCGAGCACGACAAGACGGGCATCGACGGCCGCTACGTCGGCGGCGCCCCGAGTTATCCGCTTCACCACGGCGGATTCACCTACCTCACCAACGCCTACAGCCTCCACACCACCGGCCGCCGCAACGCCACGCTCTGGCGTCGCGACGCCGACGGCATCGCCCGCATCGTCGCCGCCACGGGCTCCATCTTCGATTCCGCCAACGTCCTCATGCCCGTCTTCGCCCGCGACGAGATCCGTGCTCGCATGCCCGAAGGTTTCGACCCCGCGTCAGGCAAGGCCCTGCTCTTCGTCTGGTCCGATCTGAACGCCAACCAAGTGGTCGACCCCGAGGAAATCCAGTTCTCCGAAGCCTCCGTTTTCTCGGGCAAAAAAACCGCCCGTCCCACCGTCACCAATCCCGCGATCGACAACGATCTCACGTGGACGCTCGCGAATGTCGACGGTGCCATCGTGCAACTCCGTCCGGTCTCCATCAACGCCGCCGGCGCTCCCGTTTACGACCTCGCCCAAGCCTCGGTGCTCACGCGCTCCGCACAACCCGCGGCCAGCAGCGGCGGCGGCCAGGCGCTCTCCGCCCGCGATGGCTGGACCATCACCACGACCCCCGCCGCGCCACTCCCCCGTGAAGCCGTCGGCGCCATCCGCAACGGCGAGGCCATCTGGTCTTACCCCAGTCTCTGGCCCGGCCTGCACGCCTCGCACATCGCTCCCATGCCGGAAAACTCCGGCCAGTTGATTGGCACCACGCGCGTCATTGGCAACGTCATCGACGCCCCGCCCGGCTCCGACGCCGGCCAGCTCTGGGCCATCAACTCCAACAAGGGCGTGCTCTACGTCTTCACCGTGGACGGTCTCTTCGTGACGCGTCTCTTCCAGGACAGCCGCACCATTTCCTGGAACGCCCCCGAAGCGAAGCGCGGCATGTCCGTCGCCCACCTTTCCCTCCAGGAAGAATGCTTCGGTCCCATGTGGACCCGCACCGACGCCGGCGAAATCTATCTCCAAGGCGGCGGCCCCGGTAACATCATGCGCGTCGAACACCTCGACAAAGTCCGCCGCCTGCCCGATCAGGCGATCACCGTCACCGGCGAACAACTCTCCGCCGCCCAACAGGCCAACCTCCGCGCCGAAGAAACCCGCCAGGCCGCCCGCACCACCAAACCGCTTGTCGTCTCGCTTCGCGCGCCCGCTCCCGTGGTCGACGGCAAACTCGACGACTGGTCCGGCTCCGACTGGGTGGAACTCGACTCGCGCACCGCCAAGGTCGGCAACTGGGGCAAGCGCAACATCCGCACCACCGCCTCCGCCCGCATCTCCGGCGACCGCCTCTACCTCGCCTGGAAAACCTACGATCCCGAGCTCCTCCGCAGCAGTGGCGAATCGATGAACAACCTCTTCAAAACCGGCGGAGCCCTCGATCTCATGATCGGCACCGACGCCTCCGCCGACCCCGCGCGTCGCCAAGCCGTCGCCGGTGACCGCCGCCTCCTCGTCACCCAGGTCAAGGGCAAGACCACTGCCGTGCTCTACGCTCCCGTATCCCCCGGTGCCACCACGGAGCCCGTCGTCTTCGGCTCGCCCCTGCGCACCCTCCGCTTCGACCGCGTCGATGTCGTCAGCGACGCCGTCACCCTCGCCTCTGAAATCAAACCCGATCTCGAAAAGGACAAGGGCGGCACGATCAAGGGTGCGAACTTCGAGCTCTCCGTGCCTCTCTCTGTTCTCGGCTTTTCACCCAAGCCCGGCGCCACCCACCGCTTCGATCTCGGCATCCTCCGAGGCGACGGCGCGCAAACCCTCCAACGCGTTTACTGGAACAACAAAGCCTCCGGTCTCGTGAGCGACATTCCCAGCGAAGCCGAACTCCTCCCCGCCCTCTGGGGCACGCTTAAAATCGCCGATTGATCGCTCGCCCTGAATCCCCGCGCCCGCATCCTCACATCTCCCATGATCCG
>JBEVND010000202.1:0-3410 GCA_040508285.1 Rariglobus sp.
CTGCGGGGTCTTTTTGAGGAGACGATTGGAGACGACGTATTTGACGTCGGTGGTGACGATCTTGACCTGCTGGAAGCGGTCTTTGACGCGGCCGAGGGTGTCCGCGACATGGGCGAAGCGCTGGCTGTCGAAAATGGCCTCCTGCACACCGGCGACGATGCGGAATTTAAGGTCTTTGCAGACCTCACCCAATTCGCGGAGAAAGCCGAGATCCAGAATGAGTTCTTGGTCTTTGCGCGAGCGCAGGTAATCGAGCAGCTCGTCCACCACGAGAAGCAGTCCGTGATTCGGGTATTTGTGAGCGAAGGCAGCCATCATGTCTTCGATGGCGGTCTTATTTTCGCGGACTTTATCGGCGGCAGGAAAAGTGAAGGGGCAGCCCCATTCCTCCATCGCGTCTTGCAAGTGGCCGCAAAGGATGTCGCGCAGACCCATGGTGACAGCACCGATTTCGATACGCTTCACTTTGAAACGGCCTGCAATGGTGCCAGCCGCGACCCGGACAAGGGGGTTAGCGAAAAGATCGGCGAGCGACGCATCTTCCGCGACGGCGGAGACGACCGACATCAAGTGCGACTTACCAGTGCCGTAGTTACCGACGATGAGCAGGCCGCGATTGTCGTTGTGAACGTCGTATTGAAGCTGGGGGAAAATCAGCTCGTTAAGCCGCTGCGCCATCGGCTCGGAAATGACATACGTCGATACGAGATTTTTCGCGGCGGCAGATTGATCAGCATCCCGTAGCTGGATGACCGATTCGATGGGGTGAAACTGAACGAGATCCTGATAGTTCATTTAAGTCTGAAAAAAGGTGGGAATGCCTGTGGCGAAAGACGCGACGGTAACGCCTGAAAGTTCGATGGAAAGGTATTCTGGGTGGTCAGGATAGGCGCGAGTTAAGCGTCGTCCTGCGAGAGTGCCGGTGACGGCGGCAACAACAAGACGGTGTTGGCTCAGCTGTGCTACTAAGCGAAGCGGATCGCATTGCAGCTCGGGCGTAAAAAGCAGGTCCGTGTTATCCAAGCAAATGCCGACGCCTGCGGCGGGCAAAAGAGTGTCGAGCATGCGGGCAACAGAGAGCGGGCGCTGACGAGGGCTGAGGTCGCCGAGTGCTCGGGAGAGAGGCGCTCCGAGGGATAAATAGGAAAGGCCTTCCGATTCAGCGAGGTTACGAAGCCAAGCGGTTTTTCCTGAGCCGTTCGGGCCGATTGCAAGGAGAAGTCGTTCGCGTGCCTGATTGGCCTGGCGAAGAAGCGTAGCGATATCTGACTCCGTTTGCGCGTGGATCATACGCTTATCACAACCGGGGTTTGATGCAGCTGCTTGTCGAAGCTAAATTGTTTATTCGCACGTGTTGACGTAATAATGAGGCAAAGAGGAAGGTGCTGAAAAATAGCAGGTAAGACTTGGCCGTAGTATTACACGCCGGCGAGATCTAATGATGATACCTAACAATAGGGTTAGATCTGCCAGTCGTGGTGGATTTTCCAGATGTCATGGAGGCCGGTGAGTTTGGCAGCTTGGTCGGGCTGCTGGGCGACCGTGCTCTTGAAGTTGGAATAGGTGATGTCCTGGGTGAGTCGTTGAGTAATCATCTCGGCCTCGGCGGGCGTGACGATCCAGCGCCAGCGGTAGTCGGCGGTTGGGGTTTCAAGGATTGGGCCGGTGAGGGCGGTGAGCGCCTGGAGGTTTTCCAAGTCGCGACGCACGCGGGCGCGGACTTGGAGTTTGTCCGGCTCGTCGGTCGAGCGAGTGAGGGAATAGAAGCCGTGTCGGGTAAAGAGCCACATAGGGGGATTCTTAAAATCAGGCGGCGAGCGCGTGTTGTTGGCGGCGGGCTTGGTGGGCGGCTGATTTCAATTCACCAGGGATCGTGTAAACGGTGAGTAGCACTACTTCGTCGGGGAGATCTCGTGTGAAGAGGAAGAGGTGCTCGCCGTAGATGCGGGTGAGACCGGCAGGATTGGCGGCGGTGGTCGCGGCGATGAAGTCGTGGAGTCGGCGCGAACAGTCGTCGGGGCCGAGTCCGTCGTAGAAGACGCGCTCCAGCATCCGTTCGAGTGTGCGGCGGTGCCAACTGATGCGCTCACGGGCGCGTTCGCGGGCATGGACGGAGGCGAGGAGCTTGATCATGCCCGACACCTTAGCGCAGGGGGTCGGACATTGGCGGGGGAGACATCCCTCCGTGTCTCAGTTTTTTGGATTAGCTGCCTAAAATCCTAGGCAGGCGTTTTTCCAGAAACGCGGAGACCTTGGAAAGCGAACCGACGTTTAATTCTTGGAACAGGTGCTTGGGTTCAAGCCGTAGTGACGTCAGAACCTTGCGACCTTTGGCGCACGTGATCGTTGCCAATAGCGATTCCAGTCGATCCACGAGATCGCGCTCGGTGATGCGTCCTTGTGTGGTGGCGCTGATGAGGTCGGTCAAAAACGCCGGCATGAGCTGAACGAGAATCACGACATGCCGTCCGTCTTGGCGTCCGTTTTGAGCGATGTCGGACACGTTTGCGATTTTGGCTTTTAGGAGCGCGATAGGTTCAGGCACTTGCACGCGCACTTGGTTCGCTCCGATGGCCATCGTGAATGCCGATGCGTGCAGTTCTTCATTGGTGACGCCGTGCACGGTTCGCAGCACTTCGACGAGGAGCGGTTGGCCGGTGCCGTCATGCGCGATGACGACGCCGATTTCGTTGGTGGGCGGTTTGAGCGGGAAGAACTGCGGTTTGGCTCCGACCACTTTGGCCAGCTCTGTCAGGGTCTGGCGGTCGCCCAGGATGTCCACGTCACGGGATACGAAGGGTGCCAGATTTCTCGTGCGGTTCTCGTAGTAGAGAGCCCAGAGGTTGATGGCTTGTCCGCCGACGAGCAGCACCGGCTCGGGTGTGGCCAAGGCGTCGGCGAAGTCTCCCGGAGGACGGGGCAAACTGTCAGACGGATGCGGCATCGGCGAAGGCTAGCACCTGAACATCGCGACGGGCGGGGACGAGTGAGTTGCGTTGTTGCACGGTTGCCGGGGTAGTCAGATTCAACTCTTGCACGAGGGTGTCGAATTCACGCTGGGCACGTTTGAACCGTGAAACGTGGGCGGCACTTTTAAAACGGGCGGGTATTTTTGGCGCGCAGGCCCAGACGCTTTTATGGACGGCTATGGCCTTGGCAGGATCGGCACTGCGTGAGCGGACAACCTGACGGGCTCCTTCGCGCAACAGATCCATGACTGTGGTGCGTTCACGGCGGGCGATGGTAGCGAGTGCGGAGAGCACGGCCTCGTGTTCAGCGAGACTCGCGCGGCGCTTGGACTGGGCGAGTTGGTTAGGCATAGAAAAAGGTTGATTCAACCTAATTGAGTAAATCGAGACGACAAGGTCAAAGGGACTATGTTTTTCTTGCCGACAGATCGAGGAAAACAC
>JBEVND010000222.1:0-4318 GCA_040508285.1 Rariglobus sp.
GGGTGCGCTCGACGCCGTAGAAACGCCGGCGCTCGGTAAAAGCGGAGGCATGCTGATGATTAAAATCGAGATGCTCTCCAAGCAGATCACCGGAACATCGAGCGCGGCTCCCTTTGTCGGCACCCAAACGGGCGGGACGGCCAGTAACGCGCCGGTGGCATCCGCCGACTGGCTGGTCGGTATCGGCGCCTCGGCCGGAGGCCCGGCGGCGCTGGCCGAAGTGCTTTCGGGACTGCCGGCGAATTTTCCGGCCGCGGTCGTGATTGTGCAGCACATCGACTCTGCGTTTGCACCGGGCCTGATCCAATGGCTCGCAGGCCAGTGCAAACTGCCGGTGGTCCCGGCGACGGACGGAATCCCTCTTCTAAAAGGACACGTTTACGTGGTCAGCGGTGACCGCCACGGCGTGGTCGATTCCTCCGGACGGTTGATACAAACCGACGAGCCGCGCGGTTGTATCTATTTGCCGAGCATCGACGTGTTTTTCCAGAGCATGGCATTAAATTGGAAAAAGCCCGGCACGGGCGTGCTCCTCACCGGGATGGGTCGCGATGGCGCGCAGGGCTTGCTGGCCGTGCGTAAAGCGGGCTTTCCCACACTCGCGCAAGACAAGGCGACCTCCGCGGTTTATGGCATGCCCAAAGCAGCGGCGGAGCTGGGGGCGGCGACAAATGTGCTTCCCCTTAAATCTGTATCCATTCAACTGCGACAGATGGCGGACGATCCCATGCGATCGTTTGCCGCCGATATTTAAAGTTTTCACTCATGGCCGAAAATCCATTCCTGCCGGCAAATTCATATCACGTGATGGTGCTCCTGGTCGATGACCAGGCGATCGTCGCGGAGGCTGTGCGCCGCAGTCTGTCCGGGAATCCGGATATCGATTTTCACTACTGCTCCGATCCTCTGCAGGCGCAGGCGGTCGCAGCCCAGATCAAGCCCACGATCATCCTGCAGGATCTGGTGATGCCCGGCATGGACGGCTTGGAACTCGTTAAGCGTTTTCGCGCCACGCCTGCGACGGCAGATGTGCCGATCATCGTGCTTTCGGTGAAGGAAGACCCGCGCGTGAAGAGCCAGGCGTTCGAGATCGGGGCAAATGATTATCTCGTAAAGTTGCCCGACAAGGTGGAGCTGGTGGCGCGCGTGCGGTTGCACTCGCGGGCTTGGATCACGCAACAACAGCGCGACGAAGCGTATCGTGCGTTGCGCGAAAGCCAGCAGCGCTTGGTGGACAGTAACACGACGCTGCACGCGTTGAACCAGAAGCTCGCCGATGCGACGCAGGCGAAGTCGGAGTTTCTTGCCAACATGAGTCATGAAATCCGCACGCCGATGAACGGCGTGATCGGCATGACCTCGTTGTTGCGCGAGACGCCGCTCGACCAGGAGCAACGCGACTACGTTGAGACCATCCGGTCGTCGGGCGATGCGTTGCTCACGATCATCAATGACATCCTGGATTTTTCGAAGATCGAGTCGGGCAAACTGGAGATCGAACATCGTCCGTTCCTGCTGGAAAAAGTCGTGACCGACGCGCTCGAGCTCCTGCACCCGAAGGCGTGCGAGAAGAAGCTCGATCTCGCCGTGCATATCGATGCTTCGGTGCCTGATCTGGTGATCGGCGATGATACGCGGGTGAGGCAGATCCTCGTCAACCTGGCGGGCAACGCGATCAAGTTCACGGCGCAGGGACAGGTGACGATCGAAGCGGTGGCGGCGAAAGGGCCGCACCCGAGCTTGAGCGATAGTTTTGCCACGGAGTCGGGGGCTTACATCCAGTTTAATGTGCGCGATTCCGGCATCGGTATTCCGGTGGCGAAGCAGGACCGGTTGTTCAAATCGTTCACTCAAGTGGACAGCTCGACCACGCGCCACTACGGCGGCACGGGGCTCGGCCTCGCGATCTGCAAACGTCTCGTCGAGTTGATGGGCGGCATGATCTGGGTGGAAAGCGAAGAGGGCAAAGGCGCGACCTTCAGTTTCACGTTGTTGCTGCAGCCCGCGGTGCTGGCGGAGTTGCCGGCATGGCGCGCGAAACCCCCTGCATTTGCCGGCCGGCGCCTGCTCATTGTGGAAGATAATGTCGCGCTGCGTCCGCTACTCGTGGCAAGCGTGGCTTACTGGAATATTGCCTCAAGTAGCGTGGGCTCGGTTGAAGATGCCAATCAGGCCCTTGCGGGCGTTTTGAAATACGATGCTGTTCTGCTCGATCGCGAGCTGGCGTCCGGCGACCCCATCTCGTGGATCAGCGCGTTGCGCGCGCAGCCGGCCACGCGCGCGCTGCCGGTGCTGCTGTATTCAAACCTGCGCGGCCGGGCGACGCAGGTGCCCGATGAGTTGCAGGCGGGTGTGTTCACGCTGCAAAAACCGGTGCGCCGCAAGATGCTCTTTGATGCGTTGAACCAGGCGTTCACGGGTGACGCGGCCGGGCGGACCCAAGCGGTGCCGGTGGGGCGTTTCGACGAAAACATGGCGCGGCGGATTCCGTTGCGGCTGTTGCTCGCCGACGACAACGCGGTGAACCAGAAGGTGGGCGCGGCGTTGTTGAAGAAACTTGGCTACGCGACCGATGTGGTGGCAGATGGCCGGCAGGTGCTCGAGGCGCTGGACAAAAAAGACTACGACATCGTGCTGCTCGACGTGCAGATGCCGGAGATGGACGGTTATGAGGCCGCACGGGCCATTCGTATGCGCGATGCGGATACGAGCTGGAAACGTCCGCACCTGATCGCGATGACCGGCAATGCCATGCAGGGGGATCGCGAGAAGTGTCTGGAGGCCGGCATGGACGATTATATCGCGAAGCCGGTGCGTATCGATGAACTGGTGACGGCGCTCGAGCGCTGGGCGCCGGCGCGCACGACCTGACGCGTTCCCGCCGACGGGAACGCGTGTTAGAGTTTCAGCTCCACTTGGGTCGCCGAGGGCGCGATGCGCGCCTGGTGACTGAAGTAGTGATCGCTCAACACCGAGTAGAGGTTGTAGAGGCGATCGAGCAGGCTTGCGAGGGTGTCGCCAAGCTTGGCGGCCTCGGTGTCGTCGAGCACGGGATTGTCGTTGAAGTAACGCGAGAGCGGCACCGATGCGAGGAACTGCAGGGTGTCCGACACGGCGTTGATCGTGGGATCGTCGCCGTGCTCGTTCACCTCGTGGCGAATGGCGCGCAGGCAGGTTTTGATCTGGTGCAGGTTGTTGAAAATGCTGCGCGGTGCGTCGGGCTGTTGGAGGAAAAGCTCGGCGACGAGGCGTGGCTGGCTGCGCGTCTGATAAAGGCGGCGATAGGCGTCCTGCGAACCCAGCATGCGCAGGAGCGCGGACAGCTCGGGATTGTCGCGATAGGGTGTTTTGGCGTCGGCGGTCTTGGCGACCGTTGCCGTGTCGAGGGCCGCGAGGATATGGCGAAGGGCGCTGCACGTCATGGTGGCGCGCTCGAGGTGCATGCCCATGTGCAGAAAGTGCCAGCCGGCGTCGCGGATCATGGTGCGTTCGGCGAGGCCGATGATCGCGTTGATCTCGGTGAGCACGGCTTGCACGGCCTGCGACGGGAGCGAGGGGCCGCGATCGGCGTGTGGCGCGGGACGGCGGCCGGGCACGGGACGCAGTTTATGCAAATCGTCGAGCCGGCGCAGCAGACGGCCGAGGGTGGTCCACACCTCGGGACTTACGTAGTCGCGGAGCTGGCGGGCGTTTTCCACGGCCCAGCTCACGGAGGAATAGATCGAACTGGAGTTGGCGGTGTCGAGGGACATGCGCCACATGAGGTCCGTGGACAACGTCGCCTGCGGATTGGCGCGCGCAATGATCTTGTGGTCGGTGTGACCGGTGGCCTCAAGCAAGCCGCGCCAGATGGGCAGCCAGCGGCGACGGTCGCGGGCGGAGATTTCCTCCAACGCGACGTCGTCCAGGATGGAAAGCATGCGCGCGGTCGCCTCGGAACGTTCGAGGTAGCGGCCAAGCCAGAACAGATTCTCGGCGGCGCGGGAACCCAGTGCGTGGGCCTGCACGCCGCCGGTGATGATCTCGTGGTCGGCGATGTCGCCGGAATTATCCTGCGTGTCGATCAGCACAACGGCATCGGCGGTGAGGCCGACGCGGGAAATGGCTGTATCCGGTTCGCCAAGACGAACGAGACCGCCGGGAAACACGGAGAATCGCTTGCCGTTGCACAGCACGAAGGCGCTAAGGCGGGCGGGCGGGGCGTTGCGCGGACCGGGGCTGACGGGGAGCAGGTCGAGGCGCGGCTGGGCGACGAAATTGTGGGGCGTTTCGCGAACGATGCGCGAGAGCCCGTCGGGGCCGAGCAGGACCGGGGCGT
>JBEVND010000224.1:0-4478 GCA_040508285.1 Rariglobus sp.
GCCGCACGGGAAATCCACGACGACATGTATCGACTTCGGTTCGCGCGCTAACCGCTGAGGATTTAACCGACCGCAAGGTTCCTTGGCCTTGCGGTTGATGGCGGGGTGCTTTGCGTTGTCCGCATGGAACTGATCATTGCAGCCACGGCGGCCTTGTTGCCGATTATTAATCCGTTCAGCACTGCGCCGCTGTTTCTCGCGATGACGGAAGGGGACACCAACGAGGAGCGGATGGTGCAGGCCAAGCGCGGGGTGATCTACATGATCGCGATCCTCGCGAGTTTCCTTGTGGGCGGGAGTTTCATCATGAATTTCTTCGGCCTTTCGCTGCCGGGCTTGCGGATCGCCGGTGGAATCCTAGTCGCGGGCGTCGGCATGCGCATGTTGTATCCAAAAGATGATCACGGGCAGACACCGGCGGAAAAAGCCGAGGGGCGTGCGAAACAGGACATCTCCTTCACTCCGCTCGCCATGCCCAGCTTGAGCGGCCCGGGTGCGATCTCGGTGACCATCGGTCTCACTTCGTTGGCGGATGGCTGGCTGGATTACGCGCGTATCTTCGTCGGTATTCTCATCGTCGCGGCGATTGTTTACGCGGTGCTGCGGCTTTCGACCCGGCTTGTGCGCGTGATGGGCGTCAACGGTCTGCACGCGATGACCAAGATCATGGGTTTCCTGATTCTCTGCGTGGGCATCCAGTTTGTTGTTCATGGGGTGCAAGGCGTGGCGAGCGATCCGGAATTGCTGCACAACATCCGCGACGCACTGGCCGAAGCGCCTCCGTCGGGACCGTAATCGCACTGCGCGAACGCGCGGGTTGGATTGCGAGCATCCGTGAGTTCGCTCGCGTAGGCGGTGGGTGTCAGGATTTGACACACGGGCGAACAGCTGGGCGCTAACAGGCGCGCATCCGGATCAGTTAAGATGAGCACCCCTTTCCATGAAACACCCCGTCGCCTTCGTTTGGTTTTTGGTTGTCGGCCTGCATGCTTTTGCCGGCGACGTATGGTTTCCGGCGGACGCCGTGGTCGACGTCACGAAGGCGCCTTACGCGGCGAAACCCGATGATGGCGTTGACGACACCGATGCCATCCAACGCGCGATCACCGATCACGTGGACACGGGCCGGACGTTGTTTTTCCCCGCCGGTGTATACGATGTGAGCCGTCCGCTGGTGTCGAAAGATCACGAAGGAAAATGGCGCGCACATATCACGTTTCAAGGAGCAGGACGCGACCGCACGGTGTTACGTCTCGCGGATCGTGCCGCGGGTTTTGGCGATGGGAAGAAGCCCGCGGCGGTGTTGGCAACGGGCTCGCATTGGCAGGAAGGCGACGGGCTCGACGGCGGAGGAAACAAGGCGTTTCGAAATCAATTTTTCGACCTTACGATCGACACAGGAACTGAGAATCCCGGCGCGATCGGGATCGCGTGGGCGGTGAGTAATCAAGGCGCGATCAAGAATGTGACCGTGCGCAGCGGTGATGGCGCGGGTGTGGCGGGCATCGCGATGAATCGTAAGATTCCCGGGCCCGGCCTGATCAAAAATGTAGTCGTGGCGGGCTTCGATGTCGGCGTGGACGTGGGCGATATTCAGTATGGGGTGACAATGGAACACGTGACGCTCTCGGGTCAGCGCGTCGCAGGCATTCGCACCGATCAAAACCTGCTTCACGTGCGCAAGCTGCTCAGTCAAAACCGGGTGCCGGCGATTGTGATGACGCGGCTGGAAAGCGGGCTGACGTTGCTGGACTCGCGATTGGCGGGTGGGGCGGCGGATGCGCTGGCAATCGATTCCGACGGTTCGGTGCGGCTGCGCGATGTGGTCGTGGAGGGCTACCGGCCCAAGGCGTTGCGAGTGCGTGGCGTGGAGTCGGCATTGGTGGCCGGGCGCGAGTTTGTTGCTCCCGCGCCGATCGGCGCTACGGCCGGCACGAGTGGCGGTGCGGGCGCCCGGCTGGCGATCGAGGAAACGCCGGAGCCCCGGGCGTGCGGGCCGGAAGACTGGGTCGCGGTAGGTGCGCGTCGCGAGGGCGAGGCGGACGACACGGAAGCGATGCGAAGGGCATTTGCCGCCGGGAAGCGCACGGTGTATTTCCCGCTGGGTCGCGTGTATTTCTTGTCGGATACGATTGAGGTTGGAGCGGAGGTGGATCGTGTGGTGGGCATGGGCTCGGAGATCAGCCTGGGTGCGGCCGAAGCGCCCTTCAGTGATCGGGCCAGGCCGCGTCCGCTGTTTCGCGTTACGGGAGGCGAGAGCGCGGGGCCGTTGTTCTTCGATAACATGTTTTTCAACGCACAGTATCCGGGCGAAGTGTTGTTCGAGAATGACTCGCCGAGGGACTTGGTGATTCGCCACAGCATGGGCTGGGTGGGCGGCGATGGCAGCCGGCGCAGTTATCGGAACACGCCGCGCGCGACGGGCCGGCTTTTTGTCGAGGATGTCTTTTTGCCGGGTTGGGCGTTTACGGGACAGCGCGTGTGGGCACGGCAGTTCAATCCCGAGAACTGGGATTCAGACGGATCGGAGCCGCAGGTTTCAAACCGTGGCGGCCGCCTGTGGGTGCTGGGGTTCAAGACCGAGGGTGCGGCTCCGTTTCTCGCGACAACCGCAGGCGGGACGACGGAGCTGCTCGGCGCCTACAATTATGTGTCGGCGGCCAAGCCTGATCCGTTGCCCGCGGGGTTGGTGCCTTACGTAATCGAAGATTCGACGGCGGCGCTGGCGTTTACTGCGGAGAATTTCCGCGAGCACGATTATGCGGTTTATATCCGTGAGACGCGCGACGGGCAGACAGTTGACTGGAAAGGCGCGGACTTGCCGCCGCGCAACGGGAGGCTGGGTGACCGGTCGTTTACCGTGCCGCTATTCTCTTCTGGCGAGCCTGCAGTTCAGCCGCGCAGGTAGTCCGTAATGATGGGCAAATCGGCCTCGGGCAAATCGAGGCTGAGGAGTTCACCGGCGGGCAGCCACTTGAGTGCGGCGTGTTCGTGAGTTTGCGGCGCGGCGCTGTCGGCGGTGAGGCGCACGACGAAAGGGATCAATTCGATGGTGACCGTCGGGTAGGCGTGCGTGTGCGCGGCGAGCGCACGGAGGATTTCAACGGTGGCGCCAAGTTCTTCCTGAAGTTCACGGTGAAGGGCGGCTTCGGGTGTTTCGCCGGGCTCGATCTTGCCGCCGGGGAATTCCCATTTTCCGCCGAGGTGTTTGTGCGCGGGACGCTGGGCCATGAGGACGTGGCCGTCGCGTTCGATGAGGGCGCAGACGACGCGGAGCGGCTGGACGGTTTTAGACATGGGCGGAACGGTGAGGGCCGCGGGAGGTCGCGTCCATTTTGTTTAGACTTCCGGTCCGGGGATTTCCCGCGCTCACTCGATCTTATGGCCAAGTCGGCAGCCGATGATCCGCGTTCGTTTATCTCCCAGGTGAGTCTGGTAGGGCGGGGCGGCGCCGCGTTTAAAAATCTGCACGGTTTCGACAAGTCCCGACACACGGTGCCCGATGCGGTGAACAATGCGACGAGCGGGTTTTTGGCCAAGCTATGCACGCACGAATTGTCTGAGGACGCAGAAGGCTTTTTCCAGCGATCCAAGGAGGCGCTGAGTTACAAGCGCAAGGATCTGTCGCTCGATGTGACGTCGCCGCTGGCGGTTTTAAGTGCGAAGGATTTTACGCTCGAAATCGCGTATGCATTGGAGGCGGGAGATCCGTCGAGCTACACGATCACGCGCACGCTGCACTCGATCAAGAACGGCGACCTGCTGCGCGTGGACGAATTCAACGAACTGTTCGCGGGGCAGTTTTCGGCCATCGCGTTTGCGCTAAAAAAGGGCGTGCGCGTCGAGGCGGTGATCGACGCGGTCGAGGGGCTGGAGGATGACGAGGACGCGGAGGGAAAACTGCGCGTGGATTATCCGTCGGATTGCAGCGAGTGCACGCTGAAGGTGGACGGGATCGGCGCGGCGGTCGTGTGCGACGGGGCGACGCTGGAGATGCGTTTCGACAAGAGCGGTTCGCCGCGGGAGTTGGTCGAGGCGTTTGCGGCGGTGCGGAAAGCCTTCGCGCTGACGAAGGACCGGGCGTTGGCGGGGTTGTTGTGAATTGAAAACAAAAACGGCGCCCAGATGGGCGCCGTTGATACCAGAACCAAATTTGGGGAGGCGGATCAGGCCTTGATCATGTCGAGGACGGCGGCGCGCTCTTCGACGAGTTCCTTGTTGGTGAGGGCGATCTTTTCCTTGGCGAAGTCGCACATTTCGTAGCCTTCGATGACTTTGTAGCTGCCGGGCGTGGTAGTCTTCACGGGCATGCCGGCCCAGACTTCGGGGTCGAAGCCGTAACGGCCTTCGCTCTTCACGGCGAGCGAGTGAATCGCGCCGGGCGTGACGAGCGAGCGAACGTGATCGACAAGCGCGTTGGCGGCCGAGGCGGCCGACGAAAGGCCGCGGGCGGCGATGATGGCGGCGCCGCGTTTGCC
>JBEVND010000294.1:0-3892 GCA_040508285.1 Rariglobus sp.
GGGTGCGTGAACATTGCTAACACAACTGGCGATTAGGGAGGTTTTTCCCCGACAAACTTCGGTTTTCACGCGATTTTGTTTCAACAAAACCGCCCGACGCACAGCAGCCGCAACTGACCTTCAAATCAGAAGAGGGCTACCGCGATGAAGTGGCATTTAAAAGGGCATATCTCGCGCTGAGACCTAGCGCAAACGCAAGGCAAGCGGGCAACCTGCCGTCCTTCACAGTGAAGCCACCGACTCACTCACTCCTGCGCTTCAAAACAAAAAACCGGAAGGCCCTTAAAGACCTTCCGGTGATGCGTCACTCTTCAGAATTTGTCCGAAGCGTCGCAGTGCTCGGTTAATGCACCTGCATTACTGGCTTTGGAAAACACCGCGTCCGTCGGTGCCGATGAACACCTTGCCGTGATTCTGACGGTCTCCAGCGAGGGACAGGATGTCCTTGATCGTGGGGTCCGACAGTTTCACCCAAGTCGAACCGTAGTCATCCGAGCGGTAGATACCCTTAACCCCGCCTTTGTAGCCATTAATGAATACAGTATAACCCGGGCCCGAAGCGGCTTTGCCGAAGCTAACGGCTGTCACCTTGCCGATACCGGATATTGCCGACCATGAACCGGCGGAGTTGACCGAGCGCCAGAGGCCTCCGCCGTTGCCGTTATAGGTGCCGTCGTCGCAGAGCCAAACGTCGCCACCGGATGGATACGTAGCCGACACCGGCGCGGCAACCAGCTGGGGCGTGCGCATGTTATAACTGTTGCCATTGTTCACCGTGGAAACCTGCGTCCAGGTAGCGCCATTGTTCGTGCTGCGGTAGATCACGTGAGCGGCTCCACCAAAGGCCGCGGCGTAGAAGTTGCCGTTGCCACGATCTGCCGTCAGCGGCTGGCCGGATGGAGCGATGCTACTGCCGTTGGTGTAAATGCCAGTGATGTTTGAATTGGGACCTCCTGAAGTCGCCGTCCACGTCACACCGCGATCCGTGCTGTAATACATGGGCGTGGCATTCGCGCCGTTCTTGATGCCCATCCAGACGATGTTGGTCGGATTGGTTGCCGAAACCGCGACGCGCCCGCCGCCCATCCACAGCGGGCCGGGCGTGCCGTAGAAGTTGGTCGGCTTGTTGGTCCACGTGAGCTCATTCGCCGGCAGGTTGTCCGTGCCTCCGTCACCTTCCACCCACGTGGTCGTGGGCGTGGAATAGATGTTAGTCGGGAACGACGTCGTGTCCGAGGACGCGAGGCGATACAGGCGTAGCTTGGCCGAGGTAATGGTGGGCTGACCGGTGAGATCAAACTTCAGGTAACTCCAACGAACGTAGTTGGGCTGATCGTAGTAGTTCTGAGCAGCGAGTTCAGTGGCCGCACCGAAGTTACTTCCCGCAGCTGCGGCATACACCATCGCGTCGGCGGTCGGCGTGAGCGGCGAACCGGTGCCGTTAAGCACGAGTTGCGGCGGATTCGCACCTTCCTTCGACGAGAAGCGCAGATAGAAATTCTGCGTCTGCCAATGGCTGGCTCGCACGGCCATCGTCACCGAGGTCACGCCCGCGGCCTGCTGTTTCTTGAGATAGGGCCCGATATCGAACTCTTCCCAACCGGCGGTCGCGCTGTTCGCAACGTTGCGCGCGGCCAGCTGGCCAAACGTCGTCCAATTAATACCGCCATCGATGGACACCGCGCCCGATCCCGAGCTCTGATTGGTCGCCACGGTGGAACGCGCCCAGACATTATGGTCGGCCTCGGAGAAATCCAAACTCGTGGTGTTCGCAGCGCCCATGCTGCTCCCGTTCACGCCGGTCGGACGCTGAGTCGTGTCAAGATAGCGGAAGCCCGCGACATCCGAGAGACCCGTCAGCAACTTCGCACCCGTCGGCGCGTTTTTAAGCGAGAGCACCACGGTCTCCTCCTGGTTCTTTTGAAGCGTATGCCACCAGGCACCGGGATTCGTTCCCAAGCTCTGCGCATTGCGCGTGCGAGTGACGCCGAAGAAATCACCGAGCCAGAGTTCATTGGCGTCGCCGGGCGTCACCAGCAGAGACGACGTCGTTCCAAACCAATATCCCGTTAGCGAAGGGAGTCCATCGGGTTCTTTTCGCTGATGATTGGTGGAGGTCAACGGCCCTTCGTTAAACGTGGTCGTCTGCGTCGTCCACGTGCTGCCGCCATCTGCAGAACGAGAGATGTTCGTGGATGAAATCGACGCGACGAATACCTTTTGCCCTGTGGCATCGTTGGGATCGACTGCGATGCCATGGTAGGTCTGGCCTGTAGGCAGTCCACTCAACAAGCTCAGCGATCCTGCGCGCGGCAACTTCGCCACGCCTGCGCTGCCTGCCGTCACATACAGTGTGCCATTGGCGGCCAACTGGGCGCGACGGGGATTCAAGACCGTTGCCCCACCGACCTGGCTCCAGGTCGCGCCGCCGTCCGTGCTGCGATAGACGCCGCCCGTGGTCGCATCTGACACACCCGCGTAAACGATCGTGCTGCCGCTATTCGCATCACAGGCGACAAAGGAGATTCCCGTATTCACCGACCCGAAAGGAACCGACGACGAGGCAATCTGCGTAGCGGTCCAAACGCCGCCACTCTTCACAAATTTCCGCAGACCACTGGTCGTGGAACCATACCAGAGGATGTCTGGATTGTTGGGGTCGACCGCGAGGCGTTCACCACTGGCGCGACTGCCGCCGTTGCCTTGGATGACAAAGGTGTTGCTGCCACCCACCAGATACCAACTCGCCCCTTGGTTATCGGAACCGTAGATACCGCGAGCCGTGCTGGAAATACTGGGATTGCCGACCGCCATATAAACGCGACTCGGTGTGCTCGGATCCACCGCGATACTTTCCACACACTGCAAGGCCGTGGCACCCGACGCGCCAAAAGGCACCATCGTATCGCTCAGCGACACCCAACCGCCATTGCCGGCGACATCGCCCGTCGGCACCCAGCGGAAAGCGCCACCCACATCGGTGCGCGCGTAAATGGCAGTGCCCGAAGGATCGCTAACGAGTCCCGTTACATAACCGCCGCCGCCCAACGGGACAGACGTCCAGCGAGGCACCGCAACCGTCGTGTAATTCAACGTGGGGATGTAAAAACCGCCACCTTCAGTCGTGCCCAACTGGTAGGAGTTCCAGTAAACGAACGCGTCGGGATTAACGCGAAAAAATACATAGGCCGTCGAAGCGCCCGATTCACGCGCTGCATTCAGCTGATCATTGAGGTAACTGACCAGCGCCGCATTCGAGGTGCTGACCGCCGTGTAGGAGGGCGTGCTCCCCGTAATGAAATTATCCTGGATCAACGTGCTGCCCGCATCCAAAGGACCGCCGTAGTAATCGGTCGGATCAACCGACGAACTTGTAGTGCTATAACCGATACCGTAAAGGTCTCCATTAAAAGCGAACGACGACATGAAGCCTGTCCGCACGCCATACGTTGCGGCCGAAAACTGCTGCGTCGGATCGCTCAAAATCGCCGCGGGAATCTGAAACATGTTCACCACCGCCGACTGAACACCGGAGACGCCGCCGATCAGCCCCGGGCTGCCGGCTGCATTGCCCACCGTTCCATTGCTCCGCGCCTCCGCATCGGTGGCCAGCCCGTTCAAAGTGCCAGTGAGTGCACTCAAATTTGAAATCAAAAGTCCCGAGCCACCGAGGACGATGAGAGTGCGAGCCGCCATTCTTTTCCCGGTCTTAAAGGCTGAATTCCAGCCTGTATCGTGTGTTTTCATACGAATCATTTCAGGGGTTAACCGCAGGGTGAAAGTCCGACGCGCCCGGACAACCGGTGTTTCCAAAATGGGGGATAGAAACACTGAGTCGGGCGGGGCGACCGACTTGAAAGCGCCTCCATGCAAACATGCGTCAATACACGCC
>JBEVND010000477.1:0-4601 GCA_040508285.1 Rariglobus sp.
CCCACCCCACGGTCACCGCCCGCATCGACAACTCGCCCCCTGCCTCCGCCTCGCTCGCGATCCATGACAACGAAGCCACCGCTCTCTTCGTCTCCACCCCCGCCACCGTGCGCGAAGGCGCCACCAACTTCACCGCCACCCTCACCCTTTCCGGCACGCTCGCGATACCGCTCACCGTCTCTCTTTCCACCGATGACCCCACCGAACTAGCCCCGCCCGCGGAAGTCATCATTCCCGCCGGCCAACTCTCGGCCACCGCCTCCGTCGCGATTGTGAATGACACAATCCAAGACGGCCCGCAGACCGTCCGCCTGATCGCCTCCGCCCCGTCCTTCACCGGCGGCGAGACCAGCCTGGTGGTCCAAGACAACGACGCCCATCACCTGAGCCTCTCCGCCGCACCCGCCACCGTGCTGCGCAACCAAGCCGTCGCCTTTGTTCTCTCCGGTGAAGACATCGCCGACCAGGTCGTTCCCGACTACTCCTCCGATCTCTCCCTCAGCGCGGTCGATTCGCTCGGCGCTCCGGTGGCGATCTACCCCTCATCGGTCGCAGCATCCGCCTTCGTCTCCGGCCGCTGGAATGGTTCAATTACTTTGAGCGTCTACGCGACCGGAGTCCGTATCACGATTACCGATACCGCCGGCCGCTCCGTGACCTCCGATGCCTTCGATGTGACCGCCGGTCCCGCCGCCGCCTTCGTCTGGAACAACCCTCCGGCCACCGTCACCGTTGACACACCCTTCCCTGCCACCGTCCGCGCCGTGGACGCCGCCGGCAACCTCGCTGTTTCCTTCACCGGCAACGTCGCCCTGTCCGTCCAAGACAACGATGCCAATGTCGTGCGTATCCTCTCGTGGGTCGGCTACGCCGACACTTCGCCGTCCGGAAAATACGAACGGACCAAACAAGCCATACACAACCAGTTCACATCCTTCACGGAAACCTCCACAACCGTCACCTCCGCTTCGGCCCTGGAAGCCGCCTTGGTGGACAAGGACGTCTTCTTGGTTCCCGTGCAGGAACTCGATTACTCCGCGATTTTCCCTACGCTCGGCGCCACTTGGGCGGCCGTCCTGCAGGATTTCGTCACGCGCGGCGGCACCGTCATTGTCTGCTCCGTAGCCGGGCGAGAGCACTTCTTTCTCTCGAGCAGTGGCCTCATGAGCGCCAGCAAGGCCTATGTCAGCACCAGCGCACACCCTGTATTCAAGCAGACCAGCACCTGGCTCAACGAGGGCGTGCCGACTTCCTTCACCGCCTATGCTGTGAGCACTTACATTTCGTCCAACGGTCAGCCCGCGCTCTCTTCCATGATATATGGCTACCCCGTTGTCCTGTCTCGCACACTGGGAACAGGCCGGGTCGTGCTCATCGGCACCGATTACACTCAAGTCGGAACGGGCATGGACCGTATCATAGCCAACGCCGTCCGCGCCAATAAACCGACCGACATCTTCATGCGCGTCCCTGTGCGCCCCGCCTCCGCCACTTTCACCGCCGGAGCCTGGAGCGGCCCCCTGTCCGTTCCCATCTCGGGCTCTAATCTCAGCCTGCGAGCCGACACGCCTGATCCCCTTAAGGGAGTGAGCACCCCATTCTCCTCCGTCGCCTACACGCCTCCCTCCGGCACCGGCCTCATCATCGCCGCCCCCGCAAGTATCGCAGAAACGGCGGGCACCGTCACAGCCACCGTTTCTCGTGACTCCGCCTCGGCTTCCCCGCTCGAAATCACGCTCACTTCCGGTTCCCCCGCCGAGATTACCTTGCCGCCGAACGTCACCATCCCGACCGGCGCAACCTCCGTCTCGTTCACGCTGACCGTTAACGACGACACTTTGATCGACGGTGATCGAGACGTCGTGGTGTCCGCCACCGCCGCCGGTCCTCTTGCAGGCTCCGCCACGGTGCGCGTGCTCGACGATGAATACGGCACCTTGACGCTTACGGCTCCTGCCACCGTCGCCGAAAACACCACAACCGCCATCGGCACCCTTGCAGTGAATCCGCCGGCGGCACGATCACTGACCGTCACGCTGACCTCGGGCACCCCTTCCGCCGCCACCGTGCCGGCAACGGTCGTCATCCCTGCGGGCGTCCCCTCCGTCACCTTCCCCATCACCCCGGTCAACGACACCGCGATTGATGGCGATCAGACCACCGTCATCACCGCCGCCATCCCCTACTGGCCCCCGGCGACTCGCGCTCTCACCGTCACCGACAACGAACAACGCACGCTCACGCTCACCGGCGCGACCTCCGTCGAAGAAGGCGACCCCGCCAGCGTCACGGTCAGCACGAGCGGCACGCTCACCACGGCTCTAGTGGTCACCCTGTCTTCGGCCAACTCCGCACAGCTGACCGTGCCCGCCACGGTCACCATCCCCGCCGGCCAGACGTCCGCCTCGTTCCAAGTCCAGGCAGTCGAGGACGCCACTCAAAACGGCAGCCGCACGATTCAAATCTCGGCCGCCACCGACACTTTTACCGGAGCAACCCGCGACATCGTCGTGCGCGACGATGAACTCCACCACTTCGCCTTCAGCGCCATCGCCGACGGTCGCAGCACGCACGTGCCCTTTGCCGTAACCATCACCGCGTTCTCTTCCGACAACGTCGCGATCACCAGCTACACCGGCACCGCCGCGCTTTCCGCCCAAGCCGCCAATGGCGATCCCATCACGTTCTCCCCCGCCAACACCGGCGCTTTCGTCAACGGCGTATGGACCGGCAGTATCACCGCCACCACTACAGGCATCGGTGTGCGCGTGACCGCCACCGATGGCGGTGCCGCCGGCCAAAGCAACACCTTCGACATTCTCGGCGCTCCTCGCATTGCAGTCGCACCGGCCTCCATTTCGGTCGATCTCCATCGCGACGAATCCACCACCCGCAACGTGGTCATCTCGAACTCTGGCCAGCAGCCGCTCACCTGGTCCGTCTCTGGCATCAACGCGACCGGTATCGCCGGTTTCTCCGAGCCCGCCGCCAGTCCGGTTTTTAATGGCGGTCCCGAACGGCCGAAAGATGCCGACACCGCCGTCGAGTCCTCGGCCACCTACGAAGCACCTCGCGGTGCAGAATCCTCTATCTCCGCACCCTGGGCCCCTCGCCTCGAAACCGTGCTCGCCACGCTGGACGCCGGCCACACCGCCATTCGCACGCTCATCCCTGGCCGCTACGCCTTCACGGAAGGCGTGACCGGCACCAACATTTCAGACGGTGGAAACGACATGTATGACAACGGCAACTACCTCGCCACCGACTTGGGTGCCTCCCTCGCCTATTCCGACGGCGTCATTCTCTCCTCGGCCACGCTTGGCTCCGGCGGTCGTTACTTCACCCGCAAATACGACGGCCTGTTCGTCTTCGCCGCCGACCTCTCCGGCGCCTCCTACTTCGAAATCACCGGCAACCTCGGTGCCGACGGTTCCGGCAGCACCGACACCGCCATTCTCACCCAGACTCGCGGCGGCGTCACCTATCGCGGTTTCGTCAAACGGGTCTACAGCGCCGGCGATCCGTCGGTGAACCACCTCGTCATCGTGGCCGACAACGGCTCCGTCACCCATTCCGCCTCGACCGACACCAACAACGACCTGCATCGCATAAGCAGCCTCTCCGGCGTCACCCGCATTTACCACCTCCTCTACGCCGGCGGTTCGGGCGGTTACATCAACAACACCTCTGCACAAGCGGTTATGGGAGCTTTCCTCGACACCGTGAGCACCGGCGACTGGATGAGCGGCGCACCCGCCTCCGGCACGATCGCCCCCGGTGCCTCGGCCAACGTCACGCTGACTTTTGATTCCACCGGACTCGATTTCCGCACACACACCCAAACCCTGCGCATCACCTCCAATGATCCTCTGCAGCCCGTCACCGACGTTCCTGTCTCGCTCACCGTAACCGACCGCGTCCTTCATCATTTCGAGTTCGACCCCATCCCGGCGCAAATCCGCGGTGCTCCCTTCACGATCCGCTTGCGCGCACTCGCCGCCGACGGTTTTCCCGTCTTCTCGCACGCCGCCCCTGTATCCCTGGCAGCCAACGGCGCCACGCTCGCGCCCGCGACCACCACCGCCCAAGGATGGACGGACGGCGTGTGGACCGGCCAGGCCACTGTCACCACGTTCGGCACCGGCATCACACTCACCGCCAACGACGGCACCGGCCACACCGGCCTGAGCAACGCCTTCGACGTAGGCTCGGGACCCGCCACCGGCTTCACGTGGGATAACATTCCCTCGCCCCAACTCGTCGACACGCCCTTCCCCGCCGTGCTCCGCGCCACCGATGCTGGCGGCAACCCCGTCTCGACCTATTCAGGCACCGCCGCGCTCACCGCCCTCGTGCCTCAAACCCTCCCCAACACCGGAGCTGACTTCAGCACCGATTATTATCCGTTCGCCGCACCTTACGGAGCAGTCGTGCGCCAGCAGGTGCTTTACCCCTCATCAGCCCTCGGCAGCACCCCCCGTCGTCTTACCGGCCTTGCGCTTAACGTGACCGATGGCAACTCCACGGCTTCATTCAGCCAGTGGACCATACGATTGAAATCCACCAACCGCACCACGCTGTCCGGCGCAAACTTCGACGCC
>JBEVND010000327.1:0-4930 GCA_040508285.1 Rariglobus sp.
GACATGCGGGCGTGGACGGAGGCCACGACGCGAGAGTGCGTGCACCGTGCCGCGGTGACCGAGACGGTCGAGCTGCACGATGATGTCGGTGGCGGTCAGACCGGCGCCGACGATGAGCACGTCCTGCTCTTTGCCGATGCCGGCGAGCACGTCCGGATTCCAAGGAACGTGAACGTAGCGGCGGCCGTGGTAAAACGGCAGCGAGCGGCGGATCGGGTATTCGCCGGGCAATACACCCAGCGCGAGCACGACGCGGTCGGCATCGAGCGTGCGACCATCGGTGAGCAACAACCGCGCTTTGCCGTCAGGACGTTCTTCGATGTCGGTGAGTTCTCCGGTGACATTGGAAAAACGAATCGAGTCCGAAGCCTTGGCGCGGGCCTCGGTGAATACTGACGAAATGTAATCGCCGTAAAGTTTACGCGGCAGGAAATCACTGGGGGCAACCTGATCGGGATAGCCGAGGCGTCCGACCCGCTCGCTGATCCAGTTGAAGAAATGATTCGGCTCGTCGGCGAACGCGCTCATGCGGGCGGCCGGCACGTTCAGCAGATGGTCGGCGCATTCCGTTCCGTAGGCCACTCCTCGCCCCACCGGAGGCGTTCGCTCGATGAGCGAGATCTGCGTGCCAGCAGGTGACTGGCGGAGCAGATGGACCACGACGAGCGTGCCGCTCAAGCCACCGCCAACGACGGCGATGTGAAGCGGATTTGCAGTGGTGGAGGTAGCCATAAAAAGGAAGGTGAACGCGGACGCCCCGGTGTCTAGCGAAAGGACGCGGCCCCGCGTGAAATTTACGCGTGCCGGGGGAACGTCACGAAGAGCGGGCTCGTCCAGACTTTATGGTCGTCGCGCTCGCGAGCGAACAAGTAGAGCGAGCGGTGACCATGCGGACCGTTGGCTGGTTCGATTGTGTGCGAGCCTTTGACGCGCAACGGCAGCGCGTGGTCGGTGACGCGTTCGACGGCGACGAAGAGCTCCGCGCCACCCAAGTCCCAACGCAGCGTGGTTTGCGCCAACAGGTCGGCGCCGAAAACAACCTGAGCCGTGCCCGGTGTAACCGGATCGCGGTTACGCTCCATGGCCGGGCCAGTCTTGTTGTAGGCATCGATTTCCAAGTGGAGATCGATGCGCGCCGAGGAGAGATCTTCGACCTCGAATTCAACGTGGTCGGCGTCGCCGTAGGTATCGGTGCGCACTTCGAAAACGTTGGGATGCGTGCGCACGACGGTTTCCTCGGGATGCTCGCAACCGCGCACGACAAAACTCTTCACGGCGGTGCCGTTGATTTCGATGATGCCGCGCCACTCGGCCCAGCGATAACGGTCTTTGATGCGCGCGCCGCCCCAACGCACGCGGAAGCGGTTGGGCGCGTGTCCGAGTTCGGCATCGAAATCGCGAGTATGCAGCACGGTGCCTTGGTCATCACGCAACTCGATGCGTTCCCAGCCAGCATCACCCAACACATCGTAATTTAACATCAACGGTCCGCTGTGATGGAAAGCATCGCCTTGCTGATGTCCGGCGGCGGAAAGCAACGCGACGGCGCGACGGCCCGTCGTCGCCCACGTGTGACGCGAACGCAATGCATGGCCGACAGCCGCCGCGGTGATTTCGTTGGCGATGAAACCCGTGACTCCACCGTGCGTGCCAAAGGAGCCGACGCCGGGCGCGCCACCACCGGGACGTCCGCGATGTTCGTCACCCGCGGCAGAGGCGCCGACTTGGTGACCGCGGGCAAGCGCGTCTTTGTAGAACCAATCGAAATGGCCCCACGACGAGGCGATTTCCACGAGGCGTTCCAGCGCACCATCGTGCCAGTCGAAAATCGCGCGGCGTCCGCCGACATGCGGGATGAGCAGGACATTTTCGCCCATGTCGCGGTAGGCGTTGTGCAGTTCGCTCGCGGACCAGAGATCGGCCTCCTGGCCACGGCTTTTGGTGGTGTCTTCGTTCCAGTCAAAGACGCGCATGCTCTTCCCGTTTTTATCGAGCGGGAAACGCACTTCGTCGCCGAGGAAGATTACGTTGCGATCGCCACCGACCGCACTGCTGCCGCACCACTCGGTGCCGGGGAAACACAGGAACGAACCGGGCGTGTTGAGCTCGCGACAGATCTTCACCGCATCGGCCCAGCGATCGGCGCGGACGTTGAAATCGTTGGCGGTATAACCGACGACATCGAGCGCGGCGGCGTCGCGGGCAAAGGACAAATTATAGCGCGTGTCGTTGATACCGACGGTGTCCTCGGAGTGCACGTGGAGGTCGGCGAAATGCGCGCGCACGGTCGGCGCGGAGGCATCGATCGTCACAACTGACTTCGCACCGCCGGCGGAGATTTCGTAATCGCCCGCTTCAGCCAACACCAAGTTCACTTGCGCCCACGCACCGGAATGATCGCTCCACGACAACGGATGCGAGGACACCAGTTTTCCTTCGTGGCGCACTTGGAGGGCGTCCGCCGGCGCGGTGTTGATCGAAGCGAGGTTGCCCCATGCATCGTCCACGCGGAACGTCGCAGAAAACGGAATACCGGGTCGCACCAATCGAGGCGTGAGCAGCACGGCATTGGCAGCGGCACCGGCACGAATCGCCAGCGTGATGTCGCCCGGCACGGGTGAAAATCGGGACGCGCCCGCCGTGTCCACGAAGACACGGAAACGGAAGACCTCCTCGACAAAGGTCTGCACGCGCGTGCCCGGTCCGCCGAAACGACGGTCGCCGAGACGGATCTCGATTTTGTCACCAGGTTTCAAATACCCGTCAACGATGTCGATGATGACGGCTTTTTGATACGGGCGCTCGTGGCCTTTCTGATCGAAGCGAACCTTGAGTGCGCGGACGGTCGCCGGGCTTTCGTCGGGAAAGGTTTCACGCGGGACGTAGGTCGCGGAGAGGTAGTTGGCGGCGCTGGCATGCGTGGTCTGAAACGGCGCCCAGTCGGAGTAGAATTTGAAGACGAGTTTTAGCCACGCGCCATCGGCCATCGCGGCGGAACCGACTTCGTAGGTGACGAGAATCTCTTCGTAAGCACCGGCGGTCACCGCGTGATGCGAGGAGGTGACGCGGCCGAGAAACGGCAGGGTTTTCAGGTAGGCGGAATAGGCTTCGGGATAAGGCATGGCTCGGTGGTGGTGATGTCCTTGCGATTAAAAAAACAGGCCTCGCGGCGATGGAGAAACGGCGGGCACGCGCCCGAAAGGGTTGCAATCAAGGCTGGCCGGAACCCTCGGCAAGGCGACGGGCTTCACGTCGCTCGACCCAGGTTTTGACCAGCATCGTGACGAGCGCGATCGAGGTCAGAATCGACGCCACGGCAAAGGCGCCTGTCTGCGTGCGGTCGTCGAAGAGCATGTGAATCTGCAGCGTCATCGTATTGGTTTCGCCGCGCACGGCGCCCGACACGATGGCGACCGAACCGAACTCACCGAGGCTGCGGGCAAAGGTGAGCGAGATGCCGTAGATGAGCGCCCATTTGATGTTGGGCAGCGTGACTTTGAGGAACGTTTTCCAACCGCCCGCACCGAGGGAAATCGCGGCCAGTTCTTCGCTGGTGCCCTGACTCTGCATGAGCGGCAGCACTTCGCGAAAGACAAACGGCATGGTCACAATGGTCGTGACGATCACGATGGCCGATACCGAGAACACCATGCGGATGTCGTGATCGAGGAGCCATTCGCCGAAGAGCCCTTGGAGGCCGAAGACAAACAGGTAGGCGATACCGATCACGATGGGTGAAATTGACAGCGGCAATTCGATCAGACTCGTGAGCAGCCGGCGTCCGGGAAAATCGAATTTGGCAATGGTCCACGCCGCGACGATTCCGAAGACGGTGTTCACCGGCACGGCGATGCCGGCAGCCAAAAGCGTGAGCCAGATCGCATGAAGCGTCTCGGGGTCCTTGAGATGATTAACGTAAACCTGCCAGCCCTCGCGAAAGGCGTAATAAAACACTGCGAAGAGCGGCAGCAGAATGAGCAGGGTCGTCAGGGTGGCCCCGAGCACGACGAGCGCGATGCGACGCGGGTGGCCCCGGATGGGAGCGCGGGGTGACTGACTGGCGGAAACGTTCATCCGTGAAGCCTCCGGTAAAGCCGGCCTTGAATGATGTTCATCGTGATCAACAACAGCAGCGCCGAGGCGAGAATGATCGTGGCGAGCGCCGCAGCTCCAGCGTAGTCGTTTTCACCGACGCGGATGTAAATGAGCAACGAACTGATCTCGGTCTGAAACGGGAGGTTGCCCGCGATGAAAACCACCGCGCCGAACTCACCCAGCGAACGCACTAGAGAGAGCGTCGTGCCGGCCAGCAACGCGGGCAACAGCTCGGGCAAAATGACTGACCAGAATATTTTAATCGGACCGGCACCGAGGTTGGTCGCGGCCTCTTCCAAGTGCGGGTCCAAATCGGCGAGCACCGGCTGCACCGTTCTCACCACAAATGGAAAACTGGTGAACGACATCGCGATGATCATGCCCGGCAAGGCGTAGGCGACCTTGATCCCGAGCGGCGCGAAAAATTGCCCGACCAATCCCGTGGGCACGAGCAACGTGGCGAGGGTGAGACCGGCGACGGCAGTGGGCAGCGCGAAAGGCAAATCAACGGCCGCATCGAGAAGCCGGCGCCCGGGAAATTCGTAGCGCACGAGAATCCACGCCACCAGCAGACCCAGAACGATGTTGATCACCGTCGCGCAAAGCGCGGACGTGAGCGTGATGCGATAAGTGGCGACCGCCCGCGAGTCGGAGATATGCGACCAGAAATCGGCCCAGGATAGACCGGCCGCCTTGAAAACGAGCGCTCCCAACGGAAGCAAGGTCGCCAGGCTCAAAAAGAGCAGAGTGCAGCCCAGCGTATAACCAAAGCCGGGGATGACTCGTTTGTGCGACATGGTGGGAGGACGGGAGAAAGGTCGGTAAAAAAGTAGAC